>CAZRUM010000001.1:0-5320 GCA_964603435.1 uncultured Gammaproteobacteria bacterium
CTCGTTGATCTTGCTGTTATGACTGTAGGTTACATATTGATATTCTAACGTTTTTTTGCTAAAATAGCATTGATTAATACTGATTCAGACTGATTACGTCTATATTATCAAATTATAATCCGTATAAATCTGTTTAAATCAATGCTATGAAAATATTAGGTATAGAAAGTTCATGCGATGACACTTCTGTCGCATTAATTGATATCACAGATAATAAGCTAGAAATCTTGCATGAAAAAACTGCCAGCCAAATTGAAATACATAAAAAATACGGTGGCGTGGTTCCTGAAATTGCCGGACGTATGCACGCAGAAAAAATCTTACCTGTTATTGAAGAAGTAATGAAAGACCAAGACAAGCCCGATGTAATAGCAGTCACTTCTGGACCAGGCCTTATTACTGGCTTACTTGTGGGTGTAGAAGCCGCCAAAACACTCTCATTACTTTGGAATGTACCACTTGTTGGAATAAATCATATCGAAGGTCATTTTCATTCTGTAAAAATAAATACTAAAGAAAAAATTGAATATCCTGTAATTGGATTAATTGCCAGTGGAGGACACAGTGAAATTATTCTAAGCACTAAAGAAGGTACATACGAAAAAATTGGTGGCACACGAGATGATGCTGCGGGTGAATGTTTTGACAAAGTTGCAAAACTCTTGGGTTTTGATTATCCAGGTGGTCCAAAAATTTCCAAGTTTGCAGAAGAAGGAATACCCAATGCTATAAAATTCCCCCGCCCCATGATTGATTCAAAAGATTTTGATTTTAGTTTTTCTGGATTAAAAACAGCAGCTCTTTATCATTTAAGAGATAACCCAAAGGCTGATGTAAATGATTTTTGTGCTAGCTTCGAGCAGGCAATCGTTGATTTACTGGTAAATAAAACTCTAAAAGCAGTAAAAAAATATAAGCCAAAAACTGTTATTCTGGCTGGGGGTGTATCTGCTAATACGAAACTTCGTAAGACTCTAGAAGAAGAAGTCTCTCCCTATGCTAAATTCTTAACACCTCCTATTGAATACTCTATGGATAATGCTACTATGATTGCTATTGCCGCTTATCATCATACAAAAAAAGGCTTATTCAAAAAACCAAACTTTACTAGTTGGAGAGACCTAAAAGCAGATCCAAATTGGAAGATATACAACACACATCACGAGTCACATATCACGTAACATTTATATGGAGAAAAAAATATTTATAAAAAATAAATCTGGAGAAAAAATAAGTGTGTTAGTAGAAACACCAAAAAAAGAATCTAAGGGTTTGGCTTTTATTTTACACGGGCTAGGTGGTTACAAAGAACAAAAACATATAAAAACCTATGCCAAATCTTTTCTCAAACAAAATATAACAGCAGTAAGATTTGACGCTAGAAATAGCTTTGGAGAAAGTGATGGTAACTATGCCAAAGGGACAATTACAAATTTTTGTGAAGATTTAGAGACCATTATAAATTGGTCAAAAAAACAATCGTGGTACCAAGAACCTTTCTGGCTTGCTGGACATAGTTCAGGATCCATAGCAATCGCTCTATATGCCCAAAATAATCTAGAAAAAGTAAAAGCTTTGGCGCCAACCTCAACTGCTATTTCTGCCAAACTGAGCCTACAAACACCTAAATACAAAAATTGGGAAGAAATGCAAAAAAGAGGTTGGATACAAGAAAAACGGGGTATAAAATTAGATGCTAGTCACATGATTGACAGGATGAAGTACGACTTACTTGATAATACAAGCAAGCTAACCATGCCTGTTTTACTCATGACTGGAGATATGGATGTGGGAACACCGCCACAACACCAAAAATTATTGTACGACAAATTACCTGGTGAAAAAGAATTGCATATTATAAAAAATGCACCACACACGTTCAAAAAACCTTACCACCTTTTCAAAATTAAAAAAATATTTACTCGCTGGATAAAACGTCACTTATAAAACTTTTTATTCTTAACCATTTTCTATGAATCTACAAGTCATCGGAGGATCATCACACAAAGATTTTACTAAAAAAATCTGTGACCACTTGGATATAGAAGAGGCCAAAACAACTTCCATTGCCTTTAGCAATGAAAATCAATTTGTTTCAATTGAAGAACCTGTACGTGGTGACGATGTTTTTGTAATTCAAACACAATTTTCTCCAGTTGATAAACATATCATGGAGCTACTAATTCTTATTAGAACCCTACGTGACGCCTCAGCTGGTAGAATTACCGCTGTTCTTCCCTACATGCCTTACGTTCGTTCTGACAAAAAAGACCAACCTAGAGTTTGTATTGCTGCACGTCTGATGGCAGACTTATTAGAAAGTGCAGGAGCCAACCGAGTATTGATAATGGAAATGCATTCAGCCCAAATTCAAGGTTTCTTTTCTATTCCAGCTGATCATTTGATTGCTGCACCAGACATTGTAGCTCATCTAAAAGCCAATTGGAATTTGGATAATTATGTCTTGGTAGCTGGTGATAGTGGAGCTACAAAAATGCTCCAACCCTATGCTGATGCTCTACATCTACCTGTCGCCATGATGGACAAAAGAAGATTGGGTAATAAAGAAAAAGTTAGTATCAAAGGTGTAATTGGAGATGTAACTGGAAAAAAAGTTTTACTTATTGATGATGAAACAACTAGTGGTGGAACACTTATAGAGGATGCAAAATTCTTAACAGAGAATGCTGGAGTAGTTAGTGTTGATGCTTGTGTAGTCCATGCTGCTTTAGGACAGGGTGCCGCTGAAAAACTAAACAAATCATCAATTAAAAAATTCATTACCACAGACACTATACCAAGTGAACATCACAACTTGCGTGATTTGGAAGTAGTCTCTGTCGCCTCACGTTTTGCCGAAATTATAAAACGAATTCATGAAAACAAAAGTGTAAAATCAGTAAATGACCTCTAACACCTGACAACCTAACCACCCAAACACAAAAGACGCTTTCACAGCGTCTTTTTTTATTTTTTATAAGTGATAAAGTGGTTAGATAATTAGGTGATAAGGTGATTATTCAAACACCTCAACCTTCCCATCCCCCGCCAGAGCCTCTAATTCATCTAGGACACCGGAATGCCAATCTATTTTTGCCTGCGCCCGAATAGTACTATTGGCCACTTTTATATAAACTTGATAAGTCCCCGGATTATTAATAAAAACTTTTTTTAAATCTTCAGTCTTGTCTTGAAGTTCTTGTTTGGTCAAATTTATAACCACTGATTTTTCTTGCATCTGTGGGGCATAATCTTTGACAGATGTACCATAGGAAAGCTGATTGGCAACTTGCCCTGCAGTTTCTTTTGTAAGTATGGAAGCTTTTTCTACAAAAACCTTATTGTCTCCTGGTTCTTTTGAAGTCTTACCCACTACACAAACAATATTACCTTCCACCCAAACATTTTGTGTTTTTTCATATGTCTTTGGAAAAACTAATAACTCCATAGAACCTGTCATATCTTCTATTGTAGCAAACATCATCACGCTACCTTTTTTTGTAATTTTTTTCTGCAATTTATCTACCACACCACCAATCACCACCCACTGATCTCGTTCAAATTCCTCAATATCATTTAAATCGATTAAAACTTCTTCCAAAACTGTTTGGTAATATTTGAAAGGGTGAGATGAAACATAAATACCAAGCAAGGTCTTTTCCCATTTCAATTTCTCGTCCATTGTAGCATCTCTGAATTCTTCTAAACGAACCTTATTTTCCAAAGCAATCGCAGTCCCAGCAAATAATGAATTTTGATTTGTCATTTGATTCTCTCTCATCTGTCGCAAGTATCCCAAAATATTATCAATATTAGACACCAATACTCCACGATCGATCCCAAAACAATTCATAGCTCCAGCTTGAGCCAAACTGCCCACAGATTTTTTATTAAGATCTTTATCATCTATTCTATTTAATAAATCTTCCAAATCTTTGTAAGGACCACTTTTCTTTCTTTCAGCGTAGATAACATTACAAATGTGTTCACCTACATTTTTAATAGCGTTCAAACCAAAACGAATACGTCCAGGTTCACCAGGTTTTGAAACCATAGCAAAATTACGAAAACTTTCATTTACGTCTGGTGGCAAAACATCTATCTTCATTTTTGAACACTCATGCACAATGGCTGAAACCTTATCGGAATCACCAAACTCAGCTTGCAAAACAGCTGTCATATACTGCACTGGATAGTGCGCTTTCATGTATGCTGTTTGGTAGGCTACAATCCCGTATGAAGCGGCATGAGCCTTGTTAAACCCATAGGCCGCAAAAGGTGCAATTAGGTCCCACAAATGGTGAATTTTAGGCTCTGGGAGCTTACCAACATCTCTACAACCATCAAAAAACTTGATCTTCTGTTTTTCCATTTCTTCAGGAATTTTCTTACCAATCGCCTTTCTAAATTTATCAGCCTCTTTCCAATCATAACCCGCCAATTTAATAGCAGTCAGAAGCACATCATCCTGATACACCAACAAGCCAAAAGAAGCCCCTAGGTATTCTTCCATACGATCGTCTAGATATTCAACCAATTCTGGATTGTGTTTACGTTTAATATATTCTGGAATTGATTCCATTGGACCTGGACGATAAAGTGCCACCATCGCCATGATATCATCAATAGTTGATGGTTGCAGTTCTTTTAGCCACCTGGTCATTCCAGAACCACCCATTTGGAAAGTCCCTAGAGTTTCACCACGAGAAAGCATTTCAAAAGTTTCTGTGTCATCTAGTGGCAAAGTATAAATATCAATTTCATCCCCCACTGTGGCTTTTACAATCTCAACAGATTTTCCCAAAATAGAAAGATTTCTAATTCCCAAAAAATCATATTTCAAAACTCCAGCAGTTTCCACTGCATGCATTTCATATTGTGTAATTATTCTATCACCACCAGTTTCACGTTGCACTGGACTAAAGTCAGTCAAAGGAGTTGGAGAAATAACTACTCCGGCTGCATGAATAGAAGTGTGACGAGCACAACCTTCTACTTTTTGCGCCAAAATAAGTAATCTTTTGACATCATCATTTGTAGTAAATAATTTTTTTAAATCCGGTTCTTCCTCTAGAGCACGTTTAATTGTCATGGGGAAACCCTGAGCTCCAAATGGAATAAGTTTTGATACCTGATCACAAAAACTATATGACAAACCCAAAGCCCTACCAACGTCCCGCACAGATGCACGAGCCGCCATGGTTCCAAAAGTAATAATCTGAGCTACTTTATCTTTTCCATATTTTTCTGTCACATAGGCAATCATGTCATCACGACGATCATCAGCAAAGTCAGTATCAATATCGGGAGGACTTGGTCG
>CAZRUM010000001.1:5420-8728 GCA_964603435.1 uncultured Gammaproteobacteria bacterium
GTTTCTTTTTCATAAAAATCTGTAATACGACCATAAACATCATCACGCAGGGCTTCGTCAACTGTTTTTCCTTTTGGTAAATCCACCGGTGCAAAATGCCAATTATCCAATGGGATTTCTAAATTAATTCTGTTAGCAATTTTGGCAGTATTAGAAATTGCCTCTGGAACATGTTTAAAACGAGAAATAATATCACTAGCTGTATTAAACGACCTATCAATTTGACGATAATCTTCTCTATCCGTCTGATATACTTTCCAACCTTCGGAAATACAACGTAAAATATCTTGAGCCTCGGCATCATCAGTATTTAGATAATGCACATCACGAGTCACTACCATTGGAATGTCTAAATCCTTACTCATTTGAATAAGTTTTGTGTTCACTTGCATCTGTCCATCAATAGCTGGATGATCTTCCAGTTCCAGATAAAAATTATTTTGTCCAAATATATCATTGTATTGTTTGGCAACCTCCACTGCCCTATCATCAAGACCTTTTTTAATAAGTTGAGGAATTTCCCCCTCAATATTTCCTGACAAAGCAATAATACCCTTATGATATTTTTGCAAAATCTCTTTATCCAATCTTGGTTTGCCATTAAAGAATCCATCCAGATGCCCAAAAGAAGAAAGCTTCATTAGATTACAATAGCCTTCATAATTTTCTGCAATCAAAACCAGACGATACAAATCTTTATCTTCCTGTATATCCTTATCTTCCATTCTCCTTGGTGCTATATAGGCGTCAAAACCTATGATTGGCTTCATCTTTTCTGCCAAACAAGTTTGATAAAACTTGATAGCGCCGTACATAGAACCATTATCAGTCAGGGCTACAGAGCTAAATCCCCTCTTTTTTGCAGCCTTAACCAACGGTTCAATCTTGGTTAGACCATTTAAAAGAGAAAAGTGACTGTGCATGTGTAGATGTACGAATTTATCCATAGTTCTGTAATTTTACCTCATTTCCCCCTTTCTGGCAAATGGTAAGATTTGCTTAAAATGCTCGGATATATTATGATAACTATAATAAATTTAAATATAAAATATGGAAGAAATAATTAAAAAAGCTAGAGAATATGCTAATCAAGAAAGTAAAAAATCTATAAGACCTTTATTTGAACTAGCTAATGAAGCTGGTCAGACATTAGCCAAAAAGCTAAATGCTAATCAAGATATAGTAATACTTGGAACATTGTTCATGGATTTGAAACGTAAACAAGCTATGGAAGAAAACAAAATAGAAGATCATGTCCAAATGAGCTTAGATGCAACCAAAGAATTTTTAAGTCAATTTGACTTAGATGAAGAAATAAAAGATAAGATATATAATTGTGTTGAAGCACATCATAAGGATGTACCTTTCACATGTATCGAAGCTGAAATATGTGCCAATGCTGACTGTTATAAATTTCTACATCCAAAAGGCATGTTTTTATTTTTAAGTATTCTAACAAAAAGAGAATTGGATAATGAATCAGCAAATCAACAATTGGAATTCAAAATGGATGAAAAATGGAATATACTCTCGCTAGATATTTGTAAACAAGAACTGGAAGAACATTACCACTCTATGAAAAAATTGATAGCAACTGCTAAACAATAAAAAAATCCCTCTTACGAGGGATTTTTTAATATAAAATTTATTATTTCTTCTTTTTTCTAGTTGTTTTTTTCTTTGTCTTAGTCTTCTTCTCTACTCTATCTTCCAACTTGTCACTAATTTTTCCCATGACAAATTTTTCTACCAGACCAGACATCATTGTACTTACAATTCCCATCTTTCCAGACAGGTGATCAACTTTGTCGCGAATAAACTCTACCGCATCAACTATCAATTCTAATTTGTGCATCGCACTCTCCAAAATTTTATTGGCATTGCGTAAAACTCTAGCCGCTTGAAAAAGCAACCAACACAAAAATATTGTAAACCACAAAATGGATAGTGACAAAACAATGTACAAAAGATCGTGACTAGATTCTAACATATTTTTCTCCTTACACGAGTCCAAGCATGGAATACTCGTGTTTAAAAATTAACAGGCTATCTATATTATAACACACCCACATATATCACACAACACATACCACACACCAACTATTCTTTAATGTCTTTTCTTAACCCTTCAATTGTTTTCCAAAGCATTTTAGCAATTTCTTCCTTATAATTATACAATTTTATATAATTCTCTTTATCTATATATTTAAACTGAACTGCAAAATAAAAAGCTGTAATAGATTCCTGCAAAGAACCATAGGATGTTTCATAAAAATTCAATAATTGTTTTGGTCTGCTACGTGCGAATCCTTCTACATAATTAAACATCACAGATAATAAAGCCCTACGACATTGCGACGTAAGGCCAAAACGCTCATCAGGTGGAAATTTGGCAGACACCTTATATCCTAATAAAATATATTCTGTAATCAACTTTTTCAATCTATCATGAAAATAGCCCTCCTTTTTCATAATTGTTATGTGTTACGTGGTATGGAATATGTGATCACTTTCTAACTTCCGCATTAAATTCTTTTTCTAATTTTTTAATTAGTTTATTATGAATTTTATCAACGTCAGCAGACTCAAGAGTTTTCTTATCACTGCGATAAACAATATGATAAGCCATACTCTTTTTATCTTTACCAATTTTTTCTCCCTCAAATATATCAAACAACTCTACATTTCTTACTAATTCATCGACGTCTTGCAAAGACACTACAATTTCTTTATGAATGGCATCTTTGCTAACAACAAAAGCAACATCACGTTCAATCGCAGGATAAGATGACATACGTTTATATTTTGATTTATCATTTACAAATTCAACGAGTCTAGTTAGATTAATTTCTACTAACCCTACTCTACTTTCAATTCCTAAATCTGCCTGATGACTAGGATGCAGTTCTGATACAAACCCAACTTGGTCTTCACCAACAAAAATTTCTGCTTGACGCCCTGGATGAACATGAGCTTCAACTCCCCCAGCTGGACTTAATTTATATTCAACACCTAGATTATCCATCAAACCAGCCACAGCATTGGACACTTCGTAAAAAGGTGTTTTATCTTCTTTTGAACTATAGACAATCCCAAGCATTGAATCTTGTCTTGGTAACAGTTCATCACTATTTTCTTCTGTCCTTGCACCTGGATTATGTTTATCAAAAATCTTACCAATTTCAAAAAGTTTTAGACTATCAACCGTATGCAAATTTTTCTCAGTATTTTCTAGTAAGTTTGGTAAAAGACTACGACGCAAGTATGGTCTATCTTTGGCAATCGGATTTTCCAATTTTATATAATCA
>CAZRUM010000001.1:8828-27034 GCA_964603435.1 uncultured Gammaproteobacteria bacterium
ATATCTTTGGTAGCACGCCAAGTCGGTATAGTCACATACAGTGCATTCTTTTTTTCTTTTGTTTGAAACCCTAGGCTTTCCAAAATTTTAACAACTTGTTTCTTTTCCATTTCTATCCCCATTTTCATTTTTAGAAAATCCAAATCCAATTTGATTGGACCTTGATTCAATTTGAAATCATGTGTGTCCACAACATTACTAACCACTCTAGCTTCTGGACAAACTTGCAAAGTTAGTTCAACCAACTTTTTCAAACCAAGCTCAGCATTGTTTGGGTCGAGACTCTTTTCCCAGCGAGATGATCCTTCGGTTCGCAAACCAAGTTTTTGTGCCATTTTTCTAACCATCACAGCATTAAAATTTGCAGATTCAAATACTACCGTAGTAGTGTCATCACTTACTTCACTATTCTGCCCACCCATCACACCAGCTAGCGCCACAGCTTTTTCTTTATCAGCAATCACGAGCATCTCATCTGTTAATTCTCTTTCCTGATCATCAAGGGTAATAAACTTCTCTCCTTCTTCAGCTCTTCTCACTACAATATCAATATCATTTTTGTCCCCACCAGACAGATAACGTGCATCAAAAGCATGAGTTGGCTGACCCAAATCAAACAAAACAAAATTTGTAATGTCCACAATATTGTTTATCGGACGCTGCCCCACAGATATAAGTAGCTTTTGCAACCACTCTGGTGAAGGTCCTACTTTTATTCCCGCTACTGCTACTGCCATATAGCGCGGACAAAGTTTTAGATCTTCAATCTTTACACTCAGTTTCATTTCATTTTCAGATTTAATTTCTGGTGTGTCGTATTCTTTAAGTTTTTTATTATAAATTGCAGCCACTTCACGAGCCATACCATAGTGTCCCCAAAGATCTGGGCGATGTGTCATGGACTTATTATCAATATCAAAAACTGTATCGTCTAATTTTAAAGCTTCTGCTAGTGGAGCCCCAACTTTCAAATCCAATTCTGATAAATCCAAAATTTCTTTTTCATCTTTTGATGGAAACATTTCTCCCAGACCAATTTCAGTAGAAGCACAAATCATACCAAAAGATTCTACCCCACGAATCTTAGCTTTTTTAAGTTCAATCAGATCCCCTTCTCCATGCCATTGTACTTTGGCACCAATTTTACCTAATGCTATTTTCATTCCTTCTACCACATTTGAACCACCGCAAACAATTTGAAAATCTTCATTATCATCATTCACAGTACAAACCTGGAGTTTGTCTGCATCTTGATGTTTTTCTGTCTTGGTCACTTGTCCCACGACAATATTTTCTAAATTTGCACCTTGTTTCTTTATACCTTCTACTTCCACCGTACTCATGGTGAGTTTCAAACCAAGCTCTTCTGGTGACAGAGAGTCTGGTAAATCTACGTAATATTTTAACCAATTGTAACTTACTAGCATATAATATAATGTTGTAATTGTTGAATATGTTGAAAGTGTTGTAGTTGTTTATTTTGTATTAAAATCTACTCGCCTTACATCAGCCTGACGATCTAGCACTTCTCTTTCGACGTATTCCCTCTCTGTTCTTTCCTTTTCACGACCGTGTAATTCTCTTAATTTTTCAAAAACTTTATCAAAAGCTGACATTCCCTCGGAACTATGTTTTTCAGAATCAATGATACCTTCATCTGAAAACCATTTATACGCTCTCTGAATCGCAAAATCAATTCTAGAAACAAACACTATCTCTTTTCCCCCAACTCTCTCTAAATCAGACATTATTTCTTTAAATCGAGGCTCTTTTTCTTTTTCTATACCCTGCTCAAAAGAAGTTATAAGTACACCTTCAAACAACTCGTAAGTGACAGGTAAACCCAAACTATGGGCTAATTCAACTTGTTGTCTCAAAACACTCTCCTCTTTTTTGAGCATTATTTTAAAACGCTTGACTTGCCAATCTTTATCCATAAATATTATATCTTTCAAATTTAACATCTACAACAAACGAAGTGATACAACATTTTCAACATCTAAAACTGTTCGAGGAATCGAACATTCCCACTGTGAAGATGTCTAATATCTTCTACACCATACTTTTGCATACAGAGTCTCATACTCCCTAACCCAAAAGCAAAACCAGTCCATTCCTTAGGATCTAGACCACCAGCCTTTATAACTTCTGGATGAACCAAACCACAAGGTAAAGTCTCTACCCAACCAGAATGACTACAAGCTCCACAGCCTTCGCCCTCACAAACCAAACATTTCATATCAAGTTCAAAACCAGGCTCTACAAAATCAAAGTGACCAGGTCGTAATCTTACTTCTACTTCTCTTTTTAAAACACCTTGCAAAAGCTCTTTCATCACACCAATAAGATTGGCAATGGAAATATTTTTATCCAACACCAAACCTTCCAATTGATAAAAAGTATGTTCGTGTGAAGCATCGGTTGATTCATTACGAAAACACCTACCTGGCACAACGGCTCTGAGTGGGGCGCCATATTTTTGCATGGCCCTGACCTGGACAGAAGACGTCTGCGTACGCATCACCCAATCTGGATGACCATCTATAAAAAACGTATCCTGACTGTCACGTGCTGGTGAAGTCTTGGGAATATTTAGACCTTCGAAATTATAGAAATCACTTTCTAACTCTGGTCCATCCAAAACCATAAAACCCATAGAAGTAAACAAATCTTCTAGCTCATTGTGTACTACTGTCATAGGATGGAGATGACCTTGTTCATTTTTTGGTAATTTTGGTTGAGTAATATCAATCCCATCAGTTTCTGCTAGATTACCCATTTTTTGTTTATCAAGATCAGACTTTTTTTTATTATAAAGTCCTTCTAGTTCACGCTTTACTTCATTAGCAAGTTTTCCAAATTCTTTTTTAGCGTCACCAGAAAGTTCCTTTAGACTTTTCATAATCTCGGTCATCTCGCCTGACTTGCGAGAAAAAAACTTTGCCTCTAGTTCTTCTAGCTGCAAAACATCCTTGATTTCTTCAAGACCACTAATAAATTCTTTTTTAATTTTTTCTAATTGTTGTTTCATATTTTTGGAAAAACTAGTGTATTATTGATTTTTTAAATTTAGGATTATTCAAAGCTTCTTGAATTACTACTTTCCATTGTTTCAACGAACCATTAATGATTTCGAACAAATCATGTATCCTATTATACAATTCTGCTTGTTCAGATTCTGAGTTAGCTTTCTTAAAATTATCAGATTCTTCTTCATATATAGAAAAAGCCTTTTTTATATCACCTATCAGTGCCCCCATATCTTCTGAAATATCTATGGTATCTTCCGCTTCAGCCCCTTCAAAGCTTACTACCATATTTCTATAAGCATCATACAAAGAAGTAAAAGTAGCAATAGCAATGTTACTATCCAAACCTCTCTTCAACTTCTCAAAACATTTTATAAGTTTAGACATTTCTAACAAACGTGTCAACATCTCCCTATTTCTATCTAGATAATTAACTTCCTCGATCTCAGACTCCTTACTATTTACAGTAACACCATTTTCTTCAACAACTTGTTCCAAAATATCCCGAATTGCAAAAATATTGTTCTGTGTTTCAATTTTTCCTTCTCTCAAACTATTTTCCATTCCTAGTTCTGACATAAAAATTATTTTTTAATTTTTTTTAAATAACTATTTAAAAATTTACCCCCTAAATCAACGACTCTCTCTCCCAAGTCAGCATGTAATGCTGATTTTTCTATACTTTTTTTCTCTCTACCTTCCTTAGTTTCTTCTGGACCAACAACCTCAGGTGATTCAACATTTGGTTTAACAATATCAGACATACTATTATGCAACAAATCAGGAAATTCTTCTATATCTTGAGGAAGAAAACCATTTTTTTTTGCCTTCTTTATCAGATCTTCTATTACCCTCACTAACCCCACAATTTGTTTTTCTGACAAATTATCACGCAATAATTCATCATCTGACAAAATAGTTAACAAATCATTGTCTTTTCCAGATTCTTTCAATGCTTCTCCCCCACCCAAAATTCTTATTAAAGATCTTAAATATTTACGAAAAATTTGACCATCTTGATTAGCCAAAAATATATTCACTCCATGTTCTAAAAAATTTACCACATCACTTTCTTTCCAACCACCTTTTTGTAATTCTCTTAATTTAGAAATTAAATTGATTCTATCAATAGATGATATTCCCTTAAAAATATCAAAATCTTCCATAGCTTTTTTTATTCTGGCCGACTCTATATCAGCTGGTACTTCCTCATTTTTATCTAACGAATCTTTAGCCTGTTCCATAGATTTTCTCCAATCTTTTAGAGCATTCACCAAAGCCTGAACCACTTCTTGAGACTCTTCTGTATTTTCTTCTTTCCATCTTTTAAAAAAATCCCCAGTATCTTCAATAAAAGAATTTCTTATATCAGCATCCAAAAAATCTCTATTCTTAATAAATATTATCTGCTCTAACAGTTGAGGAGTATCGACTAGTCTTTCAAAAACACCCCACTTTATATTTATGTCTTCCAATCTAATTTTTAGAATAACAAAAAAATCTTTCCTAGTTTGCTCTCTTTCAGCATATTTTATTCTTTCTCCTAATTCACTTACGTCTGACATATAATTATTCAAATTTATTTTTTATTTTAAAGATAAACTTTTTAATTTTTTCTACAGCAACCTCCAAAGACTCTGCATCTTTATTTTTAATAGCCCCATCAAAATCTCCAAACAATTTGCCCCATTCTGCCATTTCTTTTCCATCTTTATCACACAAAAGAACAAATATTTTTTCATCTTTCGCCACCAAAGCATCTCTTATATCTTTTGCATAATCGATATCACCTTCAACAGCGCTTATTGCCATCAGTAAGGTATCAAGATTAACCAATTCTCTTTTTTGAACCTCATGAGACATATCTCTTTCTCCAGATTCAATTCCTTCCTTACGTTTTTTGACAGTAAAATCAACATACACCACATTATCACCTCTGCTTTTATCAGACATAGTCTACTTAAAATAATTAATATACATCATATAGCCTACCACGATTATGACGATAATTACAACGATACGAATAATTCCACTGTACTTATCTTCTTCAAGAGGATTACCCATAGAAGAAGCTTCCGTCTTATTTGAAATCGTTTGATTTTTTACAAGAGTAGTCTTGGTCTTTTCTTGATATTCTCTTGCTTTATCCCAACGCCAATTTTTTAATTCTATTTTCTTTTTACCAAAACCCTTTTCTTCTTCTACAAGAATACCATTATTAAGGAAACTCCTGACTTCACGAATAAAATGACTACGTTCATCATCTTTGGCAAAACTTATAAACTGTTTATCGTCATTGCTAGTATGCCCAATATTTAGGACATATTTATTTATACCATTTCCATTTACTTTTGATCTTTCCTTACCCAAAACCAAACCAGCTTGAATAGGTATTCTGGTTATTTCACCTTTTTTATTTGTAATCAAAATCAAACCACCTTCCACTTTCAGTTCTGCTGTATAAAATTTCTTTATCAAAATTATTGGTAAAAATATTAATATAAAAATTATAGGAAAGATTGAATCAAAAATTTTCTCAATATTGAAATTACTGAACCTAGAAAACAAAAAACCCAAAACCCCTATACCAAGCAAAAGAAAAACAAACAAGCTGATGGATTTCTTTATCAGACCGTACATTTGAATTTTAAAAACTTTTCCTTTGGGCATATTATTTTATTAGACCCACAACATCTCTAAACGTCACCACCACGATAAGCAGCATCAGAAGCAAAAAACCGATAGTGTGAGCAGCTTGTTCATATTTGATAGGTACTGGACGACCAATTATTTTTTCTATCAAGATAAACACAACACGACCACCATCCAGAGCTGGAATTGGTAAAATATTAATAACTGCCAAAGATAACGAGATCATCGCCGCGACATTAATAAGATAGCTAATACCAAGACGCGCACTGTCCCCCACCATCACAGCAATTCCGACAGGTCCTGCCACTTGAAATGCCAAACCTTCACCAACAATTAAATTCTTAATTAACAAATAAAAAGCAAGGAAAATATTTACCACACCAACTAGGGCAGCGAAAAAACCTTTGTAAATCGCAATGTACCAAGGATAACGAATAAGACCGGCATCGGCCGAGGCAAAACCAAACCGAGGATATTCTTCGCCTTCTTTTATTTGTTCTGTTTGTAAATTTAAAACTAATTTTTCTTCCCCTCTATAAACTACCACTTCATACGGTTCTACATTGTCTTTATTAATTTTTAAATATTCTACTAATTCTACAGTTGTAGCAAGCTCAACTCCTCCCACAGAAAAAATTCTGTCACCATACTTTATACCTGCATTATCAGCTGGAGATCCTTCATCTACCATTTGCACCATGATTTGTGATTCTTGCAAAACAATAGCACTATCATCCACTCCACCTGACATATCAGCTGGCAAACCAATCATAAAACCAATGGAAAGTAAGATTCCCGCCAAAATTACATTCATTGTTACACCAGCTACCAAAACTACTATTCTTTTCCAAGCTTTTTGTGCTCCAAAACTATCTGATTCCTGACCAGCTTCACCATTTTCTCCTTTTATTTTACAAAATCCACCCAAAGGCAACCAATTTAGTGACCAAATAGTAGCTGGGAACTCTTCTTCTCTATCTCCATTTCCACCAGCAGTATTTAAAAGTTTATTTTTACCTTTTCCACGTACCCAGACAATTTTCTTTGTTTTTGGATCGCGATAAAAACCAAAAGCCCTCGGTGGCATACCAATACCAAATTCATAGACTTTCATCCCACTCTTTCTAGCGGTAATAAAATGACCAAACTCATGAAATACAACGGCCAAACCCAAAATGATTATAAAACTGATTAATGTAAGCATAACTTTTGTTAATTATTTATTTCTTATCTGCTATTTCCCTCATCCAGAGGAACATCTGGAAAAAAACCTGGAATAAAAATCTTTTTTTCTATATCATCTCCAAAAACATCCTTACCATCTTTATCCTTCTCACCCGTGAAAGGCTTTAGACAAACTTTGCCTTCTTCTGGTTTAAATTCTAATACTATATATTCTTTATCATTTTTTGCTTTAAAAATACAGCCTTCCACCACTCCAACTTCCCTAAGCCGTTCACATCGATCCAAATTTTCTCTAATATTATTCTCGAAACTCTCCCTCAAATCTCCTGAAACCATAGTACTAGACCTTCCTCTTAATGCTCTATCAGCTAAAACTCTAACCTGCTTATCTATATCTGGACCTGAAACACCTTTTAATTCACCTGACATACAATTGACTTTAATAGATAAAATAGCGTAAAATAGTACTAAGATTATAACTTAAATCTTAATTTAATTCAACTCAACCAAATTAATTATAATTTAGTTAACTTGGTATAATTTTTAACTTATGACAACATTGTACATAGTACTAGCTGTTGTAGTAGTAATCGCCTTTTGGGTTATTGCTCTTTATAACGGCCTGGTTCGTCTAAACAACAGAACCAAAGAAGGTTGGAGTGATATTGATGTCCAACTAAAGAGACGCCACGATCTTATCCCAAATCTGGTAAACAGTGTGAAGGGATACATGGAGCATGAGAAAGGTTTGCTTCAAAAAGTAACAGAACTTCGTTCTCAAGCTATGTCAGCTGGCGAAAAAGGAAACACAGCTGAACTTGCTTCTGTCGAAAACCAACTTGGTAGTATGCTTGGTAAATTGCAAATTGCAGTGGAAGCTTATCCAGATCTAAAGGCAAATACAAATGTAGCCCAACTTATGGACGAGCTTAGTGATACTGAAAATAAAATCCAAGCTGCTCGCAGATTTTACAATGGCATGGTTCGTGATTTCAATACAAAGATTGAAACTTTTCCAAACAAAATGTTCGTTGGCATGTTAAATTTTAAAGCTTATGAATATTTTGAAGCAGCTGAAAGTGAAAAAGAAAACGTAGAAGTAAAATTATAAGATGTACAGTCAAATTGATTCCAACAAACGCAAAACCAGTCTACTAATTGCAATTTTCTTTGTATTTATAATTGCAATTGCTTGGTTTATAGATTATTACTATGGTATGGGCTATGGTCTAGTTATTTTTGCGGTAGTTTTTGCTAGTATTTCTTCGCTAGTCAGTTATTATAAGGGTGACAAGATTGCTCTTGCCTCTACCGGCGCCAAAGCTATAGAAAAAAAAGATAACCCCTATGTCTACAGAATGGTAGAAAATCTTTGTATTGCTAGTGGAATTCCAATGCCCAAGGTCCATATTATAGACTCCCCTACTATGAACGCCTTTGCTACTGGTCGCGACCCAGAACATGCCAGCATTGCTCTGACTACTGGGATAATAGGTGCACTTGAAAACGAAGAACTCGAAGGTGTCATTGCTCATGAACTCTCACACATCAAAAATTTTGATATCCGCCTCATGACAATTGTAGTTGTACTTGTTGGTACTATTTCTATCATTGGTAATTGGTTTTTACGTTGGCAATTTTATGGAGGTGGTAGACGTAATGATAACAAAAGTGGAGGTGGACAACTTCAGCTTATTTTATTTGTGGTTGGGATTGCCTTTATGATTCTCTCCCCTATTATTGCAGAGGTAATAAAACTAGCGATTTCTAGAAAACGCGAATATCTGGCTGATGCTTCAGGGGCTCTTATGACTAGATATCCAGAAGGATTGGCGCGTGCACTTGAAAAAATATCTACATCAAAACCAGACCCAAAACTTGCTAGCTCCGCTACTGCCCATTTATTTATTTCAAACCCTCTGAAAGGAAAAAAGATGAGTAAGTTATTCTCAACACACCCACCTATTGAAGAACGAGTAAACAAACTCCGAGGATTGATCTAATTTATCCGGCGCAGTTCTGAAAGAAACGAAGACGAATCCTCCTATTGCTTACCCACCAAAGCTTTAGCGACAGTGGGAAGACAGGGTTAGTAAATTGAGAGGTTTGGTTTAAAAAAATATATGAAAAAATTTCTATCATCTTTAGGAAAATTAATTATTAAGGTTATATTTCCAATTATTATTACTCCTATAATAATGGCTTTTGCTTCTCCCATAATCACCATTATAATTTGGATAATCAATCCTGATTTTGATTACACAAATAGTAACTTTATAATGTATTACACATTATTTTCTCTAGTCATAGCAATTTTTTATTCTTTTTACAAAAATACAATTAATAAAAAATAAAACATGTCAGGAGGACAAAACAAAAATAGAAAATTAAACAGATTATCTGGATTTGATTATTCAACTGAAAAAAATTATTTTGTAACGATTTGTGTTGATAAACACCAACAATATTTTGGTGGAATACATAACGGTGTAATGTGCATAAACCTATTAGGTGCAATTGTGTATCGACAATGGGAATGGTTACAAAAACAATATCCATATATAAAATCACATACCTTTATTGTGATGCCAAACCATGTACACGCAATAATTGAAATTAATAAAAAATACATTACAACGTGTAGGGACAGGTCGCGACCTGTCCCTACGGACATTGCCACGAATACGAACGATAATATAAAAATCAAACCTCTATCCGAATTGATCGGTGCATTCAAAACAACATCATCGAAAACAATTCATCAAAATGGATTTACAAAATTCAAATGGCAACGATCATTTTACGATCATATAATAAAAAACGAAAAATCATTTTATTGTATAACTGATTATATAATCCAAAATCCACCAATGTGGGGTCGTGACAGAAATAATATTTAATCTATGATTCTAAAAAATACCTACAAACAAATCCTTTCTAAAGGTGAAGTTATCCGTCTTGAAGGAAAACTTAAAGAAATTATTACAATTAAAGACGAGGCAGGAAATACTATTCATAAAATTCTCAAACCACTAATGGTAGAATTTTATCTACGTGATGCTATTCAAGTCATAGTTGGATCTATTATAATAGCTATTCCCATTTCTTTTACACAGGAGGTCTGGGATTTAGGTACTACCTTGCCTCTAAAAAATATCCTGTACATCATGGCAATTTCTTTAATATTAATTACCTTATTCATCTATACAAACTATTATAAAGGAAAGCTCAAAAACCATAAATTTAATTTTTTCAAAAGAGTTATCTTAACTTACATTATTTCTTTTATTACCGTTGGTTTTTTATTAACTCTCATAAACCAAGCACCTTGGTCTATTGACTGGGTACTTGCTTTCAAAAGAACTGCTTTGATTGTCTTACCAGCCTCTATGGGAGCCACTATAGCTGATGTGTTAAAATAATATATTAATTTTTAACCAAAAAAATATGGAAGACCTATCTTTTCTAAACATAGGTTTTGTGGTTTTCTTAATAATCCTCATGCTCTGGTCAGTAGTTTGGAAAGGTATTGCCCTTTGGCGAGCTGGTAACAATAAACACCTCAGTTGGTTTGTAGTTATGTTTCTTATTAATACTGCTGGTATTTTAGAAATTCTCTATATCTTTCTTTGGGGAAAGAAAGAAAGTGGACCAAAAATACCTGAAAAAATACAGCAGATGTAGGAATTAAAAAAAACCACTCCTCAGAGTGGTTTTTTATTATTTTTTGTGGTATAATTTTGCCCCTATGGAAACAGATAAAACAAAATTTTTAGGCACAGAAAAAATAGGTAAACTACTTTTTAAACTGTCTGCTCCGGCTATCATCGGCATGATGGTATCCTCTCTTTATAATCTTGTGGATACTATTTTTGTTGGTCGTGGTGTTGGTTCACTGGGTATTGCGGGTATATCTATTCAATTTCCTATCCAAATGATTGTAATGGCACTAGCCATCACAGTTGGAGTCGGTGGAGCTTCTATTATTTCTCGTGCTTTGGGTGCCAAAGAAAATGATAAAGCTAAAATTGCCGCTGGAAATATTTTTACTCTTGCCGGTATCTTTGGTTTACTTTCCTTTTTTGTTACTTTCTTTTTTACTGACAGTTTACTAAAGCTATTTGGAGCTAATGCTGAGATACTCCCCTATGCTCATGACTACACAAAAATAATGGCTTTGGGTACTTTCTTTTTTTCTTTAGCTCTAGCAAGTAGCAATATCATTCGTGCTGAGGGTAATGCTAAAGTTGCCATGCTTATCATGGCTTCGTCCACTCTACTAAATATAATTTTAGACCCCCTACTTATCTTCACTTTTGATATGGGAATCAAAGGTGCTGCCATCGCTACTGTTATCTCACAGGTTTTTGCCTTTGCTTACGCCATGATATTTTTTATCAGCAAAAAAAGTATTATCCGAATTCATTTTCATAACCTAAAATTAAAACTAAATATTGTTAAAGAAATTTTTGCTGTCGGTTCGGCTACTCTTATTAGACAAGCTTCTGCTGGAATTTTAACTATCATTTTAAATAACAGCCTAAATATCTACGGTGGTAGTATGGCTATTGCTGTTTTTGGTGTAATAAATCGCCTAGCCATGTTTACCATGATGCCAATGTTTGGTGTTTTACAAGGCATGCAACCAATCGTAGGTTATAATTATGGCGCCAAATTATTTGACAGAGTAAAACAAGTTGTAAACTCTTCTATAAAAGTCACTACTGCAATGTCTGTATTTTCTTTCTTTCTTATAATGTTATTTGCTAAACCAATTATTTCTCTTTTTTCTACAGAACAAGAATTTGTAAATCTAACCGCTAGAACCGCTAGAATTATCATGATATTTTTACCTGCCTTAGGCTTTCAAGCTATCGTCAGTGGACTCTACCAAGCTCTTGGTAAAGCTAGACCGGCCATGTTTTTATCTATGGTAAGACAAATTGTCTTTCTTATTCCCCTAGTCTTGATACTGCCTATATTTTGGAAACTTGATGGGATTTGGTTTGCCTTTCCTCTAGCCGACTCGCTGGCGATAATAATTACTTATTTCTTCTATCGACACGAAATGAAACTATTAAAAAATCCGACTTAATGTCGGATTTTTTTATTATCTAATTTTTATCTTTCAATAATATTTTTTACTTCTGTCAATTTTCCTTGCATTAATTTTTCTGAGTCTGCTTCTAAATTTAGACGTAAAACCGGCTCAGTATTGCTTGCTCTAACACTAAACCAATAATCTGAATAAGTAAATAATAATCCATCAAGCTCATTTAAATCTGCA
Organism: uncultured Gammaproteobacteria bacterium; assembly: GCA_964603435.1. Lineage (GTDB taxonomy): Bacteria > Patescibacteriota > Patescibacteriia > Magasanikbacterales > UBA922 > CAZRUM01. The sequence goes on from CAZRUM010000001.1 coordinate 20,982, forward strand.
TCTATATATTTTTCTTTTAAACTTTGTAAAATTTTATCAATGTCGTCTACTCTAAAATTAATCTCACCAGAATGAAATTTTGTATTCATAGCTTGCCACACTTCACTCAAAGGTTGATTTTTATCTGACAATATTTTCAATATATAAAGCAAAGACAAATCTGTACACTCCACGTCATACATATCTCTGTAATAAAGATGAAGGGATAATTCACTAGCAAAAATACCACACTCCTCTTTCATTTGTTTTTTGATATTAGCATGCCCAACTTTTGTCATAGCTGTAGTAGCCCCAGCATTTTCCCAAAGATCAACCACAGCTCTGCTCAAACGTAAATCATACAACATACGACTTGCTGGATTTTTAGCTAAAACTTCTAGACCAATAAGCCCCCCAACAAAAGAAGCTGGTACCACTACTCCCTTTTCATCCACCAAACCAATTCTATCAGCGTCACCATCTAGTGCAAAACCTAAATCAGCACCAATTTCAACCACTTTCTTTTGCAAATCTTTTAAAGTTTCTATTTTCAAAGGGTTAGATTCATGATTAGGAAAATTTCCATCTGGTTCTAGATATAAATATTCAACTTCTACAGAAATATTCTCTAAAATTTTAGGGAGACTAACTTTGGCCATTCCATTACCAGCATCCACCACAATCTTCATTGTCTTTATTTTATTTATATCTACCAAACTCAAAACCTTGGTTTCATAGTCAGAATAAATATCTTTTTTCTCTACAATACCTTTTTCTCCTGCATCTTTAAAATTATTTTTCTTGGCCAATTCTTTCAATTCTGTCATACCAGTTTCTTTACCCAGTGGTAGACCATCGGCATATGTCATCTTAAAACCATTATATTCAGCTGGATTATGACTAGCTGTAATCATGATACCACCAATATGCTCTGGGTAGTGTGCACAGGCAAAATTAAAAAGTGGGGTAGATGTAAGACCAATATCTACCACATCTAGACCCTCATCATTAATTCCTTTTGTTACAGCTGTCTGAAATGCCGGACTAGATTCTCTCATATCATGACCAACTACTATTTTCTTATTCTGCAAATTTTCTCCTCTATTACGCAAAATCTGTACGAAAGCCCGACCTATTTTATAGGCCAAATCCTCTGACAATTCACCCTCCACCAACCCCCTAATATCGTAGGCTTTAAAGATATGATCTGGAAAATTCATAATTATATAATTTACTTTGTCTAAATAGTGAAAATAGTATATAATAAAGACATAAAATATGCAATTTCAAGAGTACTAAATAAGTACCAATTTTGCGCATATCTATATGGATAATATAAACCCAGAACAACTCTTGGAACGTTTTTCTTCACACCTTCGCAATGTCATTGCCAAGGCCATGTCTTTGGCTACTTCACTATCACACGGGCAGGTAACACCTACTCATGTTTTTTTGTGTCTTATAGAAGAACAAGGTTCAGTTGCCAATGAAATATTACACAAATTTTCCCCAGACAAAAGATATATTGAATATTTACTTGATAAAAAACCCAGAATAAAAAAAACAGAAGGAAAAATTACCACCACCACTGTTCCAGAGCTAGACAAGGACTCCAAAAAGACTTTGGAACGTGCCATGCTTTTATCTTACGAAAGAAACCACACTCACATTGGCACAGAGCATTTACTATTGTCTCTAGTATATTCCGACGATAATAATATAAAGAACATTTTAAGACAGTCTAAAATTGGAACAGAAGAAATTGAAGAATATCTAGAAAACAGCCTACAAAGTACTTCAAAATTCCCCGATATTGATGAAGTGTCTGATATGATGAGTCAGTTGGAAGACAATATAAACTCAGACCAACCGATGAACCTACCTCCTCCAGGTGGGATACCAGGGAAAGTTGGTTTACCAAAAACAAAGAAATCATCTGTCAGTGCGCTAGATTTATTTACCAACAATCTAACTGACAAACGAAATCAAAAAAATATTGACCCAGTCATTGGTCGCGAAAAAGAAATTGAACGCGTAATAAATATTTTATCGAGAAGGACTAAAAACAATCCAGTATTGATTGGAGAACCTGGGGTTGGTAAGACTGCAATTGCTGAGGGTCTAGCCAAACGAATTTCTGAAAACAAAGTACCAGATGCTCTCAGACGTAAAAAAATACTGTCTCTCGACATGACAATGCTCATTGCAGGGACTATTTATCGTGGTGAATTTGAAGCTAGATTAAAGCAAGTTATTGATGAAGTAACAAAAAGTCCAAACTGCATTCTTTTTATAGATGAACTCCACAATATTATAGGTGCTGGCTCTTCTCAAGGTGCGATGGACGCGGCCAATATTTTAAAACCAGCTCTAGCTCGTGGACAATTGCGCTGTATAGGAGCGACCACTATTGATGAGTATAAAAAACATGTCACTAGTGACCCAGCTTTGGAAAGACGCTTCCAAGCAGTCAATGTTGACGAACCAAGTTTTGATGAAACTATCCAGATTTTACAAGGTATAAAAAAATATTATGAAGATTTTCATAATGTAAAAATTTCTGACGAAGCCACCCAATCGGCAGTTGAACTAAGTACAAAATACATTCATGATAATTTCTTACCAGACAAAGCCATTGACCTGATAGACGAAGCGGCCGCTAGCGTAAAGGTTAAAATTAAATCCAACCCTAATGAAAACAAACGTCAAAAAATTATAGATGAAATTGAAAATTCTACCATAAAAAAAGAAGACGCTATAAAACAAGAAAAATTTGACGAAGCCATGAGCTGGAAGAAAAAAACAGAGAGCTTAGAAAAGAAACTTTTATCTCTAGAAAAAGAAATTAAAAAAAGTAAAAATGGACCACGCAAAAAAGTAACAGAAAAAGATATTGCCAGAGTCCTAGAAACTAGATTAAATATTAAGTCTGATACGATTTTAAAAAGTGATTGGGAAGAATTGGAAACTCTACCAGCCCGACTTGGCAAACATATCTTTGGGCAAGATAAAGCCATAGAGCAAATTACAAAAACATTGAAACAATCTTATCTCGGCTTAAAGAATGAAAAAAAACCCCTAGCTTCTCTCCTTTTTGCTGGTCCCAGTGGAGTTGGTAAAACGGAACTAGCCAAAATCTTGGCCAAAGAACTCTACCATGACAAAAAAGCTCTTATCAAACTTGATATGAGTGAATTTTCCGAACAGCACAGTACTTCAAAACTACTAGGTTCCCCAGCTGGCTATATAGGACACAAAGAACGCAATCGTTTTACTGATGAAATCCGCCAGCGTCCCTACTGTGTAATCTTATTTGATGAAATTGACAAAGCCCATGGAGATGTTAATAAATTATTATTACAAATCCTAGACGAAGGTGAACTGACTGATAGCGCAGGTAAAAAAACTTATTTTAAACATGCGGTCATAATTATGACTACAAATACTGGTTCTGAATTATTCAAATCACACGGCATTGGTTTTGGGAAAACAGAAAAAAATAGCAAAGACAGAAATAAAAGCATAATTAGTAAATTAAAAACGGACCTATCCCCTGCCCTAATCAATCGTCTAGATAGCGTAGCCATCTTTAATCCTCTTATTCAAGACGATATAAAACAAATTGTTAAGAAAAATTTGGTAAATTTTAACGAAAAATTAAAAAACAATAATAAATTAACTATCAAGATAACCGACAAAATTTTATCAGACTTGAGTAAAGATACTTTTAATAGTGAAGATGGTGCTCGTAATGTAGAAAGGGTCTTGCAAGACATAATCCAGGAGTCTGTTATAGACATACTTAGACAAAAACAAACCAAACAAAGCTATACCCTAAATAAAAAAGCTGGTAAATATAAACTGGTCTAGCTATGGCACAGGATTTTGAAAAACAAATGGCAGTAGCCATGAAAAAAGCTAAATTAAAAGCTCCTATTGCTCAGCCTTTTCCTGTACAAAAAAAACAAATTGAGGAAGAGTTGGAAAGTTTTAAACAATCTCTACGTGAATCTATTGAAAATAAAAATAAAGTAAACATAGAAAAATATTTAAAATTATTGTTTGAAACTAGAGCTAAACAAACTCTATTAACCATACAAAACTTTAAAAAAGAAAACTATTCTATAAGTGAATATACTATTAAAAAAGTGATTAATAACTACTACAGAGACTGTATCCGGCTAACCTTATCTATAAAAAAATAACCTAATATGCCAGACGAACCAGAACAATTAGACGAGCAAGTAGAAAAAAACTTTGCAGAAAAATTTGTTCCTGGATTCATTTCGATTTTGTCAAAAACTTTAAAAGGTGTCCCTATATCCCAAATTAAATTAGTTAGTGAATATATAAAAGACGAAGCAGAAGAAATGGTCAAACAAATAACTAAAGATTTAGCTAAAGAAACCGCTGAAACAGAAGCACTAGAACAAACGGTCGATAGTTTTGATCAAGTGGAACAAGCAATCAAAAATTTTGGACAAGAGGAAGAAATGGACCCTGAAACAGAAATGGCTGAAGAATTAGATAAAGATTTTGATAATATTGAAAATGGAGAAGAACCAAGTGAAACCACTACAAGACCAGAAAAACCTACGGAAACAACTTCCGATAACAATCCAAAAAACGAACAACCTAAAAACACAATACCAGAAAAATCTACTGACCAACCAAACCAATCAGACAGACAAAGTAAAAGACAAACCACTCCTCAGTCTGAAACTTCAAAACCCACAAATGAACAAACGGAAAATACAACACCTGAACCAGAAAACCAGGAAGAAGCACAGACAAAAACACCTGAAGAAAGTCAAGATGGTCAATCAGAAAATGAACCAGAAGAACAAAATCCAGCAGAAAATTCAGAGCAACCAGAACAAACCCCTGATGAAAAAGAAGAGGAGGAATATAAAAAATTTGAAGATAAACTAGACAAACAATATGATGACATAGAAAACCCCGAGGACGAGGAGGAGGAAAATAAGGAGAATGAAAAAAAAGAAAAAAGTAAACGACAACAAATTGCAAAAATAGAAAAAAATATAGCTGAAATAGAAAATAAAACCAGAAAAACTACTGATTCTCAAATAAAAAATTACCAAAAAGAATTAAGAAAATTATCTACACAAAAAAAAGGCAAAGAAGCTCGTAAGTATTGGATCTATACAAAAATGATAGCTGCAACAGGTCAATTTATAGTTACATTAACTATTGGTATAATTATATTAATTTTAGGACTAATTGTATCCTTCACAATTATAGGTTTTATAATCGGAGTAGGGCCATTTATGATGGAGTATGGTATCCAAATCATAGTTAAAGGATCTTTATCTTATGGTAGAAAAATGACAAAATATATAATGGAAAGAAAAAAAGTTGGAACTAAAATAAAAATATTAAACAAACAAATAAAAACTCTTTGGGGTTTTATAAAAACTATTCAAGGTACAGCTAATACTAAATTGGCCGAACGCAAAGAAAAAATGATGCAGAAAATCCAAGAATTGCAAACTAAATAATATTTATTATTAAATTTATAAATTTTATAAAAATTATCAAAAAAATATGCTAGACAAAAAAAAAATAATTTACATGATCATATTTACTATATTTTGTATTGGTCTTGCTTATTTACTTTATAGGGTATTTTTTGCTCCTGAAAAAACAATAGCGCCACCAACACAAACTGGAAGTGAATTATCTCCAGGGCAATTCCCTAGTGCTGACGACAGTGATAACATACCACCTAGTGAAACAACTATAAATACATTACCAATTTCACCTACATCACCGACGACAGAAACAGAAAGAAAAATTATCCAACCACGTATTATCACACCACAAGTCAAAAAAGAAATAGACAGCTCTATTATGAACGTAACTCGCGACAAAACAGGTAAAGCAAAATTTTATGATCAAAGTGATGGAAAATTTTACCGTCTAAATTCTAATGGTGAAATAGAAGCTTTAAGTGAAACAACTTTTTATGATGTAGATAGTGTCACTTGGTCTAGTATTAATAACGAAGCTATCCTAGAATATCCTGATGGTTCAAATATTTATTATAATTTTGA
>CAZRUM010000001.1:27044-71420 GCA_964603435.1 uncultured Gammaproteobacteria bacterium
TTTTTCTTTGTCTGGAGACCAAGATACATTTTCTACGCTATGAAAAAGCAATTTTAGAATATCCAGATGGCTCAAATATTATTTATGACTTCGAGACACAAACCCAAGTCACTCTACCAAAACATTGGGAAGATTTTTCCTTTTCTGGAACTGGAGACAAAATTGCTGCCAAGAGCTTGGGTTTTTCCGAAGAAAACCAATGGCTCATTACCTCTGATGCAGAGGGTAAAAACATAAAACTTATTGAACCAATGGGGGCAAATGCTGACAAAGTAGAAGTCAACTGGTCCCCTAGCAACCAAGTGGTGGCTCTATCACGCACTGGTGAAGCTTTGGGTTCAGATCGTCAACAAATTTTATTAGTTGGTTTGAATGGTGAAAATTTTCAAGGCCTTATCGTTGAAGGACGTGGGCTAGTGGATCAATGGTCACCTCAAGGTGAAAAACTTCTTTACAGTGTTTATAATGCTCGTAATGATTATCAACCTGAATTGTGGGTAGTAAATGCTTATGGAGATCAAATTGGAACCAATAGACGATTGTTAGGTCTAAATACTTGGGCCGACAAATGTACTTTTGAAAATGAGAGATTTGTTTACTGTGGGGTACCCAGTTTTCTAGAAACTGGAGCTGGCTTTGCTAGACAAATAGCAGATTATACTACCGATAAATTAATAAAAATAGACTTGGAAAGCGGTATAAAAACTGAAATTCCTCTAAATAGTTCTCACACTATAGATACTATTTTCTTGGACTCGACTAATGAAAATATTTATTTTACAGACAAAAGTCAAAATGGACTTTTTAGCATAGAATTATAAAGATAATTTTTTTGTAATTTTATTTTTTTCATATTTAATATATTATTAATTAGCAATTTATTTATCTCTAAAATCTTATGATAAAAATAAGAACTTTATTACTCATCCTCATCCCTGCTTTTATCATCTTAGCATTGGCTATGTTTGTACGCATACTCCAATTCCAATCTATAACCCCTTCTGAAAAAGAAATTGAAAAATGGGCAGATGCTAAAAATTTTACCATCCCCCTTTACAAGGAAGACCCTATTATTGGTAACAGCAGAGTAGGTATCAATATAGTAATATTTGAAGACTTTAATTGCGCAGCCTGTAAAGTACAAAATACATTATTAAAAAAGCTAGTCAATAAATATCCAGACAAAGTAAAAATAATCTGGAAAGGCTTATCCTCAGCAGGATTCCCCTACCCCACTGAAATGGCGCACAGCTACAGCTACTGTGCCAATGAACAAAATAAATTTATAGAATTCAAAGACTTTGCTTTTGTTAACAGTGATAATCTTTCAGAAGATACACTAAACTTAATTATAGAAAATATTGATATAAATCTAAATAAATTTGAAAAATGTCTTCAGTCAGATTCACCTGCCATTCACTTACAAAAAAACGAAATAATTGCCCAAGCACTCAATATTCAAAATATTCCTACCGCTTTTATAAATAACAAACAAATTCAAATACCATCTTTACTTGAAGGTTGGGAAACATTATTATCATTATAAACTATGCCTGCATTCAATAATAAAAAAAAGTTATTTGGATTGTTCTTAATACTATTTTTTTTACTATCTTTTTTTAATATCGGACAGACCCAGGCAGCTAATAAAAAAGTCGCAGTTATTGGTTCCTCTACTTTTGACAGAGGTTGCAATACTCCTACTGGTTTTGTAAAAATATTAGCAAAGGAACTACCAAATTATAATTTCGTTTGTAAAGTTGGCAATGAAAAACTAGCCTTACAAAGCAAAAATTCTACATTTTTTTTAACTCAATTTCAAAATTATGTCAGTAATAAAGGATACGATGAATTATTACTTTATGCTGATCTAAATGGTCTATCTAATGCAGTTACCTTGAAAAGATCCCAAAAAAACCTCGCCACTATTATTCAATCTGCCAAAAGCCAAGGTATGCGTGTAATTGTGGTGGGGGCTCAACCAGCCAAAGGTTATGGCAAGGTTAATGACACATGGATAAAAAATATAAAATCTAATAACAATTTCCTGGCTACAAAACCATATAATATAGATATTTTTATTGAAGTATATAGTGTTGTTGACAAAAATAACGACGATTTTTTAGATGAAAATCTAACAACTGATAAAATTCATTTAAACCCTGACGGCAATAAAATTTTAGCCGACTTACTTCTAACTCAAGCTTATGGTACGGGAAGTACATCACAAATTCAAATTATACAAAATACAAGACCTGCCGGTGATAGCGAAAACGGTTTTCGTCTACTAGAACCACAAACAGTTATTACACTACCTGGCTTAAACTTTACCCCCATAGATTTTGTCAAAAAATATAGTGGCATAGATGAAAGCGGTCAATATTTATTTTTTCCTTATATCGGAGAATACTTATCAGCAATTTATAAATATGGCATAGTAGCAGGTGGTGTAGTGGCCATAGTGATGATTATTATTGCTGGTTTTCAATGGACCACCTCTGGTGGTAACGCAACTCAGACTCAAAAAGCTAGAACTAGAATCACCCAAGCTATAGCAGGCCTAATACTACTAGTTGGTTCATATTTTATACTCTACACTTTAAATCCAAACCTTGTCACTTTCAAAAATCTAAAAGTTTTATATATACCAATAGACAGCTTGGAAAGAAATGTGATTGTTAATAATGGCACTTTCAAATATACTACACCATCTACTGGAATTGTTGGAACTGGCTCAGCTAAAAAAATAGAAAATGAAACTTTTGATGATACTTTCAAAGCCTTTGCTAATTGTGTCGGAGCTGACTGGAGAATTCTAAAAGCTTTTGCCTACAAAGAATCTAAGTTAAATCACACTATAGACAATAAAAGAGGATTTATAGGTCTTTTTCAAACCAATTCTAAAAATTGCCGTGAGTCTCTAAAAAAATATCCAGCATGGGCAGCTCTATGTGGTGACATGACTAACCCAGCAGTAAACACAGCAGTCGGCGCAAAGATGCTTGGATTAGGTATGGCTAATATTGAAAAAAGATGTGGTGATATACCAAAAAGAGATGCCGCAGCACTATTTTATCTAAATCATAACAGTGGTTATTATGCAGTTACCTGGATAATAAAAAATGGAAATGCCTGCAAAGGTGAAATTTTTGTAAAGAAAAGCATAATTGATTTTTGGAACCAACATAAAAACGGAATACACAAAGGAAAACTTATGGGTGAAATTAGAGGTCCTTATGCTTATGCTACGGCTGACCTAACCTTACAACTAGGAGTAACAGATTTTCATGATACTTCTGGTAACAATAACTTTGAATGCCCCTCAACGGTAGCCCTGAAGATTTTGAAAATTTTCTTAAAGCAAGAGCTTTGATCAAAAAAGGACTTGAGGTAATAAGTTCCTAATTATAAATAATCAATCAATATGAAAACCAATATAAAAATATTTTTTTTATTTATATTAGCATTTTTTTTGATACCTTCTTTTGCGTCAGCACAAACAGGATCTAGTCCTATTTTTAGCTTCGCAGTTATTTCTGACACACACGATGCAAATCAATGTGGCTCTAAACAAGGAAAATGGTCTGATATGGCAATTGAAATAATTAACACACGAAAACCAGATTTTGTTATAGGTGTTGGAGATTTAGTAGCTGGTGGAGGAAGTTGCCCTAACGGTGGAAATGGAATTGAAAAACAATTAGAAGAATTCAAAAAGGTCTATCTTGATAAACTAAATGTACCTTTCATCCCAATGGCCGGCAATCATGATTTTAGTACGGAGCCAACCCATGCCAAAACAGCTTGGAATAATTTTTGGAATAGCAATAAAAATAAAGTATTATCCAATGGAAGTTTTTCTGGATATCCCAGATCATATACCTTTACACACAAGGGAATAAAATTTGATATTTTAGATTATTATGGCAACTACGGCTACAATACAGCTGAAAAACAATGGATAAAATCCAATGTAACCTCAGGAGACTTAGTCTTTAGACATGTCAATCCGTATGGAGTAACCAACGCTCATTTTGCCATGAGAAGTACTGGTAATATAAAGGATTATGAACAACTAACAGAATTACTAAAACAAAAAGGAGTCAAGGCTTTATTCTCAGGACATACCCATGGTTTTTATGAAGGAATTTGTGACAACCTACATTTTATAAACACAGGTTCACTAGGTGCAAGAAGTATGGAATATGCAGAAGGTATCCCCTCTGAATTCCAAAAAAAACAAGCTTTTGTTTGGGTAGACGTTTTATCTGGTGGAGCTATTGATGTTTCTTTTTACTATTACAACGGAACAGGATTAGTAAAATTTGATAAAACCAACTTTCCTAAAACAATTGAAGCAAAAAAAATTACTAGAACTAAAGATGGAAAAACTTTTTATGAAGGTGTTGCAGCAACATGTAAAAGAGTAGATTCACTCGTACAAACAGCTGGTAGTCAAAAAATCTTAATGATCGGAGACTCTCATTCTGCACATTATTTTTACGGAAAACATTTACACAAACTTATTAGAGAAGCTGGTTTTCAAGTAAAATTATACGGTATTGGTGGAACTACTTCTAAAAGTTGGATGTCTGGTAAAAAAGGAACAGGGAAACTCATATCAAGTGTTCATGCTGACGAGCAAGGAATCATTACGCCCCTACCAACTGGAGAGACGTACACACTTAAAAACCTAAAAGAAACTTACAAACCAGATACGGTTATTATTTCATTAGGAAGTAATGAAGTCCCAAAAGAAGACTCTTTTTTCTCCACTTTTGATGCCCCATTAGCAGAAATAGCTGCTACAGGTGCGAAATGTTATTGGGTTGGTCCTCCAAAAATCACAAGAAAAGGTTTTGAAAAATTTCAAGAAACCTCTACTAAAATAAAAGCAATAGCTGAAAGCAAGGGGTGTACATTTATTGATTCTATTCCACTAAGTGATGACAGTCTTCTAAAAGCCGACGGGATTCATTATACTCAGCCCGGTGGAGAACAATGGGCAGCAAAAGTATTTGCACAATTAAATTTAACACAAAATCTAATCTATAGCACAAGCAAATCTGTCATAAGTCAAATGACTATAGATGAAGTGAAAGAATTATTGAGAACACCATCCACAAAAATAACTATACCTGGTCTAAATTTCTCCACAAAAGAAGAAGTCTCCAAAATGGTAACTGATGAAAACGGAAATTTTTATATTCATATACCATTTTTAGCAGAATATCTCGTTGCCATTTATAAATATGGTATTATAGCTGGTGGAGTAATTGCCATTGTCATGTTGGTGATCCAGGGTTTTAGTTTGGTAACATCTGGAGGAAATTCTACAAAAACAAGTGAAGCCAAGAAAAAAATTGGTAACTTAGCGATTGGTTTTCTATTACTAATCGGATCATATTTAATACTTTATATAATAAACCCCCAACTTCTAACTTTAAAAAGTTTAAAGGTGCTTTATGTAAAAGAACTCACAGTAGATGCGGCCATGGAAAATACTGATATGCCAGATGGTGGACCAATCATACAATTTGGAGGGGCAAATATACAATTCAATAACACAGAAATTGATGGACTCAAAAAGAAAAGTGATTATAATTGCTCTCCTCAAGATATTGCTGATGTTGGACATGCTTATGGTCAAGCTGGTATTTGCCTTCGACCAAAAACTTGTGCGTCTACTATTTCTTTTTTATTAAATAGAGCTGGTTGTAAAAAAAAAGATGGCAGTGAATTTACTGGTATTACTTCTTCAAAAGCCTTGGGAGGATTGACAGAACAAGAGATGGGTTGGATAAAAAAAGACATAAGACAAATGAAACCGGATCAACTAAAAAATTTGCCGGTTGGTGTTTTATTTAAACCACTACATCACTCTGGTTTGCACATAGGGAAGGGTAAGATGGTAGAATCATCTTATGGTATAACACCTCTTATTGAATTTTCAAAACCAAAATCACTTTGGAAACAGATAAAAACTAATTTACCAACTTTAACAGGTATAAATAACCGTCCTAATGATTTAGAAAAAATCAAAGCAATAGATAAAGCTACACTTATACCAAATAACAACTGTCCTATACACGCAGAAAATTCTCAAAAATATCCAAAATTATGTGAATATTGCGACGCTATCCCGAAGCTATCCCCCACATTAGGTCCTCAAGGCAACGGCTATATAAATCATTATCTTTTTGAAAGTGGTGTGACAAGAATGGACCAATTTGATTTTCTATATTACAAACCCTAATTAAAATAATTAAAAAAACAAAAACCGCCCCTTTCCTCCTTGCTTTATTTCTAAAACTTTAGAAACAAGGCAAGTTGTGGGCGGTTTTTATACTACCCACAACTCTCGAATGAGCCAGGAGGCTCGATGAGGATGTTGTGGGGGGGGGTGGTGTGAGATAGCACCAACAAAGAAACTACTGAGTGGGGAGGACGGCGACCTGGGAGGTCTCGACCTGGGGGACGAAGACCTTTTTCTTCACGAAACCTCTTTGCGGGTACTTGATCCTGTGATCAGATACCCCCATTCCCTGCGCTCTCTCCGCCGTAGTGAGAAAACCTCCACTACCAGTATCTACGCTCACAGTACGAATGTCTGTCATTTTTACCTTGCTTCCTGACATTTACAACAGCCCTTCACTGACCCCACACATGTGGAATAAGCAAAAAAGCCTTCACCAAAACTTCGTCAAATATTATCATAAAAAAAATCTCCTGTCAAGACCAAAACAAAAGATTATCTCTGTGAGATAATCTTTATTTATATATTTTTAAATAAAAAACCAACAACTTACTCCAAATGAACTCCACTTTCCCACTCTTTTACTTTATCCTTTAAGGCTGGATTTTGTTCAAAATCAGTACCTTTTGCCAAATCGCGAGATAATTTTATAAGATCCATATCTTGCAGAGTTGCCATACGAAACCCTAACGATCCACTCTGATTTTTCCCATACACCTCCCCTGGTCCGCGGGTTTCAAGATCATATTCCGCCACTTTGAAACCATCGGTATTTTTTGAAAAGAAAGCTAATCTCTCAAGTGCTTTGTCATTGTCTGTATCTGTAAAAAGAAAACAATAGGACTGATACACACTTCTCCCCACTCGCCCACGAAACTGATGAAGCTGAGCTAAACCAAATCTCTCTGCGCCCTCTATCATCATTACACTAGCATTAGGAATATCAACTCCAACTTCAATAACAGAGGTGGCAACTAAAATATCCAAATTCCCATTAGAAAAGTCGTTCATAACATCTTCTTTTGTTCGCGATTTTCCGCCCAAGGCGGACCCGCCTCGAGCGGGCATTTTACCATGAAGAAATCCTACTTTTAATTTTGGAAAGATTTCTTTTGATAATTTTTCATATTCACTCATGACAGATTTCTTTTCGCTATCTTCATTTTCTATCAACGGACAAATCACAAACACCTGTCTCCCCTCACCCACCTGCGTTTCAATAAATTTATAAGCTTGGGTGCGTTTGTTTGGTGGAACAAATTTTGTCTCAATTGGTTTTCTGCCTTGTGGTAGTTGATTGATAATAGATAAATCTAAATCACCATAAAGAGTAAGAGCAAACGAACGTGGGATTGGTGTCGCTGTCATAGAGAGAAAATGTGGCATAGTATTTTCATCTCCCGACTTTTCACTAATAGTTTTTCTCTGTTCCACACCGAAGCGATGTTGTTCATCGACAATTACAAGTCCAAGATTTTTAAATTCAACCTTGTCTGACAACAGTGCATGTGTACCAACAACAACATCAACTTCCCCTTCTTTTATCTTTTTTATCACTTCCCTCTTCTGCCCTGCTTTTGTTTTTTCTGCAGATTCAAAACCAGAAATTACAGATTGGGTACGTGTAAAAATACTTATCTTTGCTTTATCACCCAGGAGTTTTACGAACCCATCATAATGTTGCTTTGCCAAAATTTCTGTCGGCGCCATTATCACAGTCTGATTTTTATTCAAAATTGTGTTGTACATGTTAATTGCTGCGACCACAGTCTTACCAGAACCAACATCTCCCTCAAGTAAACGATTCATCGGTTCAGTATTTTCTAAATCTTTTAATATTTCCCAAGTAGATACTTTTTGAGCTTTTGTTAATTCAAATGGTAAATTTCTAACAAATTCCTTAATATCTTTTTCTTGAAATTTTAATGGTATTGCATTTGATCTTTTTAGAGACTGACGAATCATCTCAGAGCGAAGCTGCATGATATAGAGCTCACCAAACTTAAGACGACGCTCTGATTGTTTTAGATCAACTTCGTCAACTGGAAAATGGACCCCACGCACAGCGTCAGCTAGTGGAATTAAATCAGCCTTTTCTAAAATACTCTCTGGCAACCACTCCTCTATCACATCTACTTTATCTATAATTTGTTTGGTCAGAAAACGCAACTGCTTGTGAGAAATACCAGAAGTAAGATGATACATTGGTATAATTCTAGCGGTATGCGTTGTTTCTTTTTCTCCTCTCGCCTTTTGTCCTGTCTCTTTTTCATAATTAGGTGAAGTCATTTGCAAACCCATTTTACCATCACTAATTTTTCCAGATAAATATATTGTGTCCCCTGGTTTTATTATTTTTTTTATAAATGGTTGCCCAAACCAAATAACCTTGAGTCTGCCAGACTCGTCAGTCACAATCGCATCAGTCATATTTGTCTTATTCTTCCACAAACGACGACTTTCAATTATTTCTACTTTGCCACGCACTGTCACCACTTCGCCCACTTCCAAATCATCAATCATCTTACATTTACTATAATCCTCATAACGAAAAGGTAAATAAAAAAACAGATCTTGGACACATCTAATACCAAGCTTTTTTAAAGTTTTATCTAACTTCTTTGCAATATGACTGATTTCTGAAATTGGTGTTTCTAATTTCATAGTTGTATTGTAACAAAAAACCTCCTGTTTGGGGAGGGTTACAGTGCTCTCGCTAGGAATCGAACCTAGATCATCGGTTCCGCAAACCGACATTCTATCCGTTGAACTACGAGAGCATATAAAACGAGAATATTATAGTATAAATATCAAAATAAGTCAAGAATAAAACCATCCTATATAGGATGGTTTCTATTATATAGATTCTGGTTAGTGTATCCTCCAATTTCTCGCAGCCCTATCACTAAGTGGCTCTTCTTCTTTTTCAAAGTCTTCTTCTAAGAATTCTCGCAAGGTATGCTTCACTTCTATAGGGTTGGTATCAAGTAATGGAATCGTAATTCTAGGACGCATAACCCCTTTTGGTTCTAAATATAAGGTCTTTACGTCTGGTGGACTATAGATAATATAAAAATTCTCTAATTCTGAATAAGCAAAAAAACGACTACCCAAAATAATACCTAATTCTGTAATTTGAAATAAAACTTGTGGGGGTGTTTGGTGACTTTGTAAAAACAAAATGATAGATGACAAAATAATAATAAGAGCAAACAAAAAATTACCCGACACCATACCATAAATAACCAACCCCAGACCTAATGTAATCATCAAAAAATACCACAATCTACCACGATCAGAATGTTGTTCATATTCTTGAATTGTCCACTCATGCAAGGTGTCTCCCAAGAGTGTTTGTTCTGTTATTTTTTCAGGCATATGTTTCTAAAAAATAATGGCTAAAATAAGCTAGATATAGTCATTATACCAAAAAAACAAGATAGCCACAAGGAATATTGCCAAAAACCTCTAAATAGTCTATAATATGCCCATATGGAAGCTGGAAATGTAAATTTCATACATAATCAGGGTTTTAAACAAGACGAACCGCCAAGATCAAAACGTTGGCTTTTTTTAATTTTAGTTCTATTTATTCTTTTTACTGCCGGCTGTATTACTAGACAAATCGTAGGAGAATACGAACCACAAGATCCTGGACAATATGACCCCATAACTCTTGAACCAAAAAGCCCAGATGGCTTATTTAAAAAACTCAGCCATTTTGTTTTTTCCAAAGAAAACAATTTAGAAGGTTACAGCAAAGACAGAATCAATTTACTCTTACTTGGTATGGGAGGAATTGGTCATGACGGACCATTTTTAACAGATACTATTATTATCGCCAGTATAAAACCTTCCACTGGTCAAATTGCCATGATCTCTATCCCTCGTGATTTGGGAGTAAAAATTCCTGGTCATGATTGGGGTAAAATTAATAACGCCAATGCTTATGGTGAAGCTAAAAAAAGCGGTACTGGCGGAAAATTGGCCACAGAAGTAATTGAAAAAACTTTTGATATAGATATTCATTATTATGCTCGTGTTGATTTCAAGGCTTTTGAAGAAATTATTGATGAAGTTGGTGGTCTAACTATAAATGTAGATCGCGGTTTTGAAGACCCTATGTACCCAGCTGAAAATTATGAATACCAAACTTTGGATTTTTCTGCTGGAATACAAACTATGTATGGTGAGAGAGCTTTGCAGTTTGTCCGCTCTCGTCATGGTAATAATGGTGAAGGTTCTGACTTTGCCCGCGCTCGTCGCCAACAAAAAGTTTTGTTTGCTTTAAAAGAAAAAATATTATCATTTTCCACATTAATAAACCCTTTAAAAATAAACAACATTAAAAATAGTTTAGAGCGCCATATTACGACAGATATGGATTTTGCCGATATTATGGCTTTTGTAAAATTAATCAAAGAATTGGATACCAGCTCTATTATTACTATGGTATTGGATGATAGTCCAACCAACTTTTTGGACAACGGCTATACAGCTGGTGGGTCTTTTATCCTGACTCCTAAAACTGGCAATTTTGATGACATCAGCAATATGATTGAAAATATCTTTGCAAAAGAAAAAACAAACAATGACACACCAAAACAAGACAAACCACAAATTGACTATTCTTATGCTAATATTGAAATTCAAAATGGCACCTGGTCCGTTGGTATGGCAGCCCGCATGAGAAAAAGATTAGAAGATAAAAATTTTTATATAGAAACCATTGGTAACGCCGAAGAAAAACCAATTGAAACAAGTGGAATATTTAAACTTTCGGACAAGAATGTTAGTGATATTGTCAGTGCTTTGCAAACAGAACTTCACATCCCAGTAAAAGAGTATCCCCCAAAAAACGTGCAAGCAACCAGTACAACTGATATACTAGTCTTAATAGGAAATGACATAACAGAATAATATGCCAAAAAATACCATTGAAAACAAAACTATAGATACACAGAATTTACCAGTCATCGCACTTGTTGGTCGTGTTAATGTTGGCAAATCTACACTCTTTAATAAACTGACAGAAGAAAACAAAGCTATCATCTCAAAAATCCCTGGTACAACTCGCACCAGCAACGAAGGTTTAATTATCTGGCGAGGCAAGTACATAAAATTAATTGATACGGGGGGACTAACTTTTGAAGATGATGTGCCTTTAGAAAAAGAAATATTAGGACAAAGTGAGCGTGCCATGAAAGATGCTGACGTTATTCTTTTCATTACTGATGCCCAGGACGGAATCCTACCCCAAGAACGAGAACTAGCAAAACGCTTACGACGTATTGTAGAAAAACCTGTTCTTTTGGTAGCTAATAAAATTGATAATGCTCGTATAGAAACAAACTTATCAGAACCAGAATGGCCAAAATTAGGCCTAGGGCAACCTTTTTCAATTTCAGCTGCCAATGGTAGAAATGTTGGTGACTTGTTAGACTTAATTTACAAACAACTAAACAAAGGCAAGCGTCGACCTAAAAAAAACGCAGTAAGAGAAAGTGACAAAGCCATAGACATTAGTATCATTGGTAAACCCAATGTTGGTAAATCATCTTTGTTTAATAAATTGATTGGACAAGAAAAAGTTATTGTCAGTGAGATGGCCCATACTACTCGTGAACCTCACGATATTTTAGTAGACTATGAATATAAACTTGGGAAAAAAATAATTAAAAAGAAAATTAATTTTGTAGACACTGCTGGTATCAGACGAAAATCAAAAGTAAAAGGTCAGCTGGAACGCGAAGGTATTTTTAAAAGTATCGAGTCAGCCCAGCATTCCGATATTATTTTATTTGTCATTGATGGTAATGAAATTATTTCTTCTCAGGATATGCAATTGGGAGGACTCTTGGAACGTCATGCCAAAAGTGTAATTATCTTGGTTAATAAATGGGATCTAGCCGAAGATAGAAGCGATACCGATCGTAATGAAGTGCAGAGTCTGGTTTATTCTTATTTCCCTCATCTAAAATTTGCCCCAATTGTATTTGTTAGTGGAAAGACAGGTTATCATGTTCATGATATTTTTCCTCTTATTATAAAAGCGTGGGAAGCCCGTCACATAAAAATTCCTCGTTCTGTTTTGTACAATTTTATAGACGAAGTTCAACAAATACACAAACCGGCTCGTGGTAAAGGAACAAGACATCCAAAACTTTTAGGTATGAAACAAATAAATATCGCTCCGCCAATTTATGAAATTATTGTTAAATACCGCACTTCTCTACATCGCTCTTATATGAACTTCATAGAAAATAAACTTCGTGAAAGATTTAATTTTTTTGCTACCCCGATTGTTATTAAATTGAAAAAATCTAAAAAAGTGTAGATTAAATTTATCCTGAGAAATCCCGACGATAGTCGGGGTGACGTAAGGATCCCTTTCCAAAGCACTATTAGTTGCACTAAATACAGTTTAATTTAATGCAATTTAAGTGGCTTGAAAAGGGATTCCTCACTACGCTCGGAATGACAACGAAATATGAAACTAATAGTAGGCCTAGGTAACCCAGGCAAACAATATAAAAAGACTCGACATAATGTTGGTTTTATCATACTTGATAGTTTGCAAAAAGAACTGAGTGGTTCGGATTGGACACTTAGCAAAAAATTTAATGCTGAAATTTCTGATATTGGACAAGGTGAAGATAAAACAATTTTAGCCAAACCAATGACCTTTATGAATAATTCTGGTCAGGCAGTTGGTCTAATTATGAATTATTACAAAATCAAACCTGATAATTTAGTTGTCGTGCATGATGATAAAGATATAAAACTCGGAGAAATAAAAATGCAGAGCAATAAAAACCACGCTGGTCACAATGGAATCAAATCTATTATAGAACATATTGGTACCAAAAACTTCATGCGTTTGCGTATTGGTGTGGCAAGCGAAAACAAACGAAAAATGTCAGACACTTCCCGCTTTGTACTAGGTAAGTTTGGTTTATTTGAAAAAAAGAAATTGGAAGAAATAACCAAAAAAAGTATAGCGGAAATAAAAAAGTTAGTTTAAATGAAAAAAGAAATCCTGCTCTCATACTTCCCCAAAATAACCACACGACGCTACGGGCAACTGCTAGCGTTTTTTTCTTCTCTGGATAATGCTTGGAAGGCTGGCGTCGAGGATCTCAAAAAAGCTGGTTGGAAAGAAGATGTCATAGATAAATTTTTAGAATGGAAAAAAGAAGTAGATGAAGAAAAAATTGAAAAGATTTTAAAACAAGAAAATATTACCTGTATTTTCAAAGATGATGAAAATTACCCCGAACTTCTGAAAGAAATTTATGATCCTCCTTTTTGTTTATTTATTCGTGGTGAGTTTGAACCAGATGAATTTTCTCTGGCAGTAGTTGGCACAAGAAAATATTCTCCCTATGGTAAACAAGTGACCCAAGAATTGGTTTATGATCTTGCCAACCAAAATATAACAATTGTTAGTGGACTAGCTCTTGGTATTGATGCTATAGCTCACGAAGCAGTCCTCAAAGCTGGTGGCAAGACTATTGCTGTACTTGGTAGTGGAATAAACAAGAATCATGTCTACCCCTTTCAAAACAAAGACCTTGGTGAGAGGATAATCGCTGCCGGAGGTGCCCTCATTTCCGAATACCCACCAGGTACGGTTCCCTCTAGGTACACTTTCCCAAAGAGAAACAGAATAATAGCTGGCATGACACTGGGTACACTTGTAGTGGAAGCCCCTGAATCTTCTGGTGCACTTATCACATCTCAATGCGCACTTGATAATGGTCGTGAAGTTTTTGCCATCCCTCAAAATATAAACGCAACTAACTCAGCTGGACCTAATGAATTAATCAAAAATGGTGCCCACCCTGCTCACAAAGCTAGTGACATTTTGGACACACTAAATCTACAAGACGTAAAAAAATATATTAGTAGCAAAGAAATCATTCCTGACTCCCCCACCGAAGCCAAGATTTTAGAAAATTTAACCCGTGAACCTGTTCACGTAGATGAGCTAGCCAAAAAATGCAAACTGGCTAGTGCTGAACTAAACAGTAATTTGACACTAATGGAAATGAAAGGTAAAATACGAAACCTCGGAGGTATGAACTACGTTTTAAGCAGATAATCCTATGTCGCAGGTAATAGAACTCAAATTATACAAATCAAACAAATTTACACAAATATATAATTTGCGAAAATTTGTAATAATTTGTTAGATTTGTGTTCTATAAAACTTTTTAAAATAACTAACTTATAAAATATATATGAGCCAACATTATAAACTAACCCTCCTCACTGCTATTTTCGTTGGTGGACTACTTGCCTCCAATACCCTGGGTAGTAAAGTTACTACTTTATTTGGTATTGCCGTGTCTGTTGGTATTTTTGCCTATCCTTTGACATTTATGATGACTGATGCAATAGCTGAAGTCTATGGCAAGAAAAAAGCCAAACAAGTTGTTTGGGCAGCATTAATTGCTCAAGTCCTAGTTCTTATTCTAACTTTTATTTCTATAAAGCTACCTCCAGCCGGACGCTACCACCTAAACGAACAGTATGTATTGGTTTTTAGTGGAAGCCTGCGCATGATTATTGCTAGTCTAATTGCTTTTACAGTTTCACAGACTTACGATATCTGGGCTTTTGAATGGTTTAAAAAGAAAACAAAAGGTAAAATGCTTTGGTTACGTAATAATCTATCTACCATGAGTAGCCAAGCAATTGATACTCTACTTTTCATGTTTATCGCTTTTTATGGTATCAATGATAAATTTACCGTGAGTTTTATCCTCCAACTTTGTCTAAGTTATTGGTTATTCAAGATCCTGTTTGCTCTACTTGATACCCCATTTGTTTATTTATTAGTGAAATGGTTACGCCAGCCTGGTAAAACAGAAGATGTACCCGATGCACTACCCTTGCAAAATTAAATAATATCATGACTTTTGATGAAGCCTACGACTGGCTACTATCACTTTCGAATTTTCCTCGTAAAGAATATATGTCTGACCCCAGACATTGTTCTTGGTATTTAAAAAGATTACAATTTTTCTTAGATATTCTAGGAAATCCAGAGCGTAAAATCCCGCATTATATTCATGTCACCGGTACCAGCGGAAAAGGTTCCGTCACTGCCATGCTACACTCTATACTACATGAATCTGGTAAAAAGGTTGGTTCAACTTATTCTCCTCACCCCACAACAATACTTGAAAGATGGAAGGTTGGAAATAAAAACATGAGTAAAAAAGAATTTGTTGAAATTGTTGAATTTATAAAACCAAAACTTGATGAGTATATCAAAACCACCCCTTATGACATGCTATCTTTTTTTGAACTAACAGAAGTAATTGGTTTTGTCTATTTTGCAAAAAAGAAAATTGACTGGGCAATTCTAGAAGTAGCTTGTGGTGGACGCTATGATGCTAGTAATATTATTCCTTACAAGGATGTAGCTATTATAACGAATATTGATTTGGATCATGTTGGGGTAATTGGAAACAACAAAGAAGAAATTGCTTATGAAAAAGCAGGGATTATAAAACCTGGTTGTGCTGTATTCACACAAGAAAAAAATAAAAAAATACTTGAAATTATTGAAAGTGAATGTAGAAAGAATAAAACAAGTCTAAATAAAATCAATAAAAAAATTAATTACAAATTAAATGTCTTAGGAGAACATCAAGAAAAAAACGCTGCTTTGTGTACAGAGGTAGCCCAACATTTAAATATTGCTGATAACAAAATTAAAGCAGGTTTACTAAAAGTTAGTCTACCTATCCGCATGGAAATAATTTCTAAAAAACCTCTAATAATTCTAGATGGTGCCCATAACCCAGATAAGGTAAAATCTACTGTAAACACAGTTAAAAAATTAAAAACTAACAAACCTATAAATTTAGTAGTTGGTTTCTCAGAAAATAAGGACACAACTAAAATGATCAAACAACTAGCTACTCTAAAACCCAAATCTATTGCCTGTACTCGCTATACAAATAACCCATTTCGTAAGGTAGCTGACCCGGCTGAGATAGCTAAAAAATTCAAAAAAATACTCCCCAAAACTAAGATTGAAATCTTTCTAGACCCTACAGATGCACTGGACTGGAGCAAAAAGCAAAAAAACGGTATAATAGTAACCGGATCAATCTTCTTGTCAGGGCAATTACGTGAAACCTTGACCCGCGCATAATGTTCACTCCGGCTCGTTCCACTTCGCCGAGAGGAACATCTGCGGGGCGAGACTGTGATATAATGAGACAAGAGTTAATCCAAAAACCTCTCATTTAACACTCTTTTTCTCCAAAACCTTGACAAAGTAGGTTTTTTACTATATCATTATTACACCTTAATTATTGCCGTAAAAATAGCAATATCATGTCAAAATTAATCATTGTAGAGTCTCCTACAAAAGCCAAGACAATTTCAAAATTTTTAGGAAAGGAATTCCAAGTAGAATCCTCTTTTGGTCATCTGCGAGATTTACCGAAAAGTAAGATGGGGATTGATATTGAGGGTGGTACTTTTGAGCCAGATTATGTCATACCAAAAGACAAGGCTGCTCAAGTAAAAAAACTACAAACCCTAGCCAAAAAAGCTGATGAAATTATATTTGCTACTGATGAAGATCGCGAAGGTGAGGCCATCTCTTGGCATTTGGCCCAGATTTTTGGTGTTGATCCTGCAAAGGGTAAAAGAATTGCTTTTCATGAAATTACTAAGCACGCTGTAGAAGAAGCCCTAGAACATCCTAGAACTATTGACCAGAAATTGGTTGATGCTCAACAAGCTAGACGTGTGCTAGATAGATTGGTTGGTTATGAACTTTCACCATTCCTCTGGAAAAAAGTTGCTCGTGGGCTGTCTGCTGGACGTGTTCAGTCTGTGGCCGTTAGATTGACAGTAGACAGAGAGCGTGAAATTGAAGCTTTTGTTTCAGACGAATATTGGACACTAGAAGCTTTGTTTGATCACAAACATGAATTTATTGGCAAACTTCATTCTATTGGTGGCAAGAAAATTCAAAAACTTGATATCAAAGAAAAGGAACGAATGGACGCGATTTTGTCTGATCTAGAAAAAGCAAAGTATACAATCGACAGTATCAAAAAAACTGAAGCTAAACGTAATCCCCCACCAGCTTTTATTACTTCTGGATTACAACAGCATTCAAATAATAAACTTGGTTATTCTGCCAAACAAACAATGCGCCTAGCCCAACAACTCTATGAGGGTGTAGTAATCGGTAGCGAAGGACAGGTTGGTTTGATTACTTATATGCGTACTGACTCTACAAACCTATCAGAAAAATTTGTCAAAGAAACAAATGATTTTGTTAAAAAAGAATTTGGCGATGAGTATAGTCTAAAAAAACCTAGACTTTACAAAACCAAATCAAAAAATGCTCAGGAAGCTCATGAAGCTATCCGCCCAACTGACCCTACAAAGACTCCTGATTCTGTTGAATCATACCTAACACCCCAACAACACAAACTGTACAAACTAATCTGGAGCAGAGCTGTGGCCACTCAGATGGCAGAAGCCAGACTAAACAGAACCGCTATCAGTATTACTGCTGATAAATACATGTTTAGAACCAGTGGTCAAACTATGGTTTTTCCTGGCTGGCTAAAACTATACCCAGAAAGCATAAAGGAAGACATGCTACCAGAATTAAAAGAAGGTGAAAATATTGACTGCAAAGAATTGAAACCAGAACAGCATTTTACTGAACCACCAACTAGATATTCTGATGCTACCCTGGTAAAAGCTATGGAAGAACACGGTATTGGTCGTCCTTCTACTTATGCCCCAACTATTGGCACAATCGAAGCTAGAGGCTATGTGGAGCGCGATGACAACAAACGTCTACAACCAATGGACATTGCCATGATTGTAACTGATTTATTGGTAGAACACTTTCCTCAAGTTGTTGATTTTGCTTTTACCGCCCAGATGGAAGATAACTTGGATCAAATTGCCAATGGTACAGAAGACTGGAAACCGATCATCTCAACTTTTTACCACCCCTTCCACGAAAACTTGGAAAAGAAAACAGAAGAACTAACAAAGGAAGAAACTGTTGGTATGAGAGAAGTTGGAACTGATCCTGTATCTGGAAAACCAATTTATGCTCGTGTTGGTCGTTTTGGACCATTTGTCCAAAAAGGCTCAAAAGATGATGAGGAAAAACCAAAATTTGCTTCTCTAAAAAAAGGACAATCCATCCAAACTATTACTCTGGAAGAATCTTTGGAACTGTTTAAGTTGCCAGCAATTTTAGGTAAAGATGAAGATGGGCATGATGTCATTGCAAACATTGGTCGTTATGGACCTTACATTCAGATAGAGAAAAAATATTATTCTATCAAAGAAAAAGATCCATACAATATTACTTTTGAAGAAGCTATGGAAATTGTAAAAGAAGGTAAAGAAAAAGAAGCCAATAAAATTATTAAAGAATTCCCAGATTCTACTATCCAGGTTTTGAATGGTCGCTATGGACCCTATATTACCAATGGAGAAAAGAATGCCAAAATTCCAAAAGACAAAGAACCAGCTGACCTAACTTTTAAAGAATGCGATGAACTCATAAAGAATGCACCTGAAAAAAAGAAAAGATACACTAAAAAGAAAAAGAAAGACTAAATTATAAAACAGACCGCGAGGTCTGTTTTTCTTCTCAATCCCACCCTTGAATACTCAACAGTAAGATAGTTGAAGGCACGGTCGACGGGAGTCGAACGTGCGGCTTCTACGCACTGAGAGCCTTCGAGGATGAAGACGTGTCGCTTCTTTTGCAGAAGAGAGATCTCAACAGCGTTGACCTGACGAATCAGATCGTTGTTTCACATACCACCCGAGTTTTTGTAATGGGATACATGTGAAGGTTGGAAGGAACGAATGCCGACGTCTAACCGTCGTGCTTCTGCTCGAGGAAGTCTTCAGAGGTGAGAGGCCCCTGATCTTCTTGTTGAAGCATGACGTGGCCGAGCTCACGCAAGAAGATTCTCTGAGCGTCAACCGCGGTCTCCCAGTCGACACCGGCTATCTGCCCACCGTTGGGCAGCTTGCACCCAGCGTGAAGCACCAAGCCGACCGTGCCGACGAAGAGCTGACTCAAGTCACAGCCTTGAGCGATGAGATCGTACTCACCCTCATCCAAAGAGACTATCAGACTGTGCGGCACGAGATATGACATGGTCCAGACCAGAATCTGAACATTGGCAGGCCCGTAGTACGTCACGAACCAACCACCGTTGACACCACGCCTCACATCAAGCTGCGTGTCGTGGTCCAGGATTCCGTCCATGCGAACACTGCAATCTAGAAAGACCCGATGGAGATCCTTCTGAACATAGCCGACCCAACCGTCGACCTTCATGCTCACATGCCCCTGAACGTCTTCCGGAGAAATAGCCTCTTCCTGGTTATACCAAGCAAGAGCACTGTTGAGTGCCACCTTCGCCGGCCGGGCTACACCCTGCCAGACAACAAGGAGCTTACACAACTGACGCCAGGACACCCCTGCTGTAACTCGCATCACTTCTCTCCATATCTAGCGCGCAAATCAATGTCACGCGCCGCCATGAGTTTTGAACCAATAGACCTAGAATTTCTAACTACCCAAATAAAATTATATCGAAATATAAATATATTTGGATAGTGAGACTTTAATAAAATTGAAATAAACAACCCACCCAACCAGACGGAGAGAGGCACAAAAAATAGTATTTTTAAGGTCAACTACCCTTGGATCTCTCCTTCCAAAAATAGCTACTACTGTAGATTGTAACGGCAAAGTATAGCATTTATTCTTGATTTTGTCAAGCCTTACAAATAAAAAACACCACCTACTAGGAGTGATGTACTTTAGTAGCGGCGAGGAGGCTACCTCAAAACTATTTGTGATACCAAGGACCTCTTTACCGCTACATCTGGAGTATATAAAATTCTTTTAAAAAAATCAAGTGTGAATACATATTGAAAATATTATTTTATCAGCGAGCAACCCCTCCACCCTTCGGGCACCTCCCCTTAGAAGGGGGAGGAAACGAAATTCCCCTCCCTTTTAGGGCACACTATCCTTTAGGGTTAAGGGAGGGGGTAGGGGTGGGTTGCTCACTAACAAAACTACCATTAAAATTTCTAAAAAAATAAACCCCTGTCATATGACTGGGGTTTATTTTAGGCTTTGAAGGTTACCTTTCCTTAGTATCACTAACTAAATATTATTATTATTTAACTACATTGTCAATAGGTGAATAACTTATTTTGATACAAAAACTTGCAAAATTTAGCTAAATTTGGTACAAATTATAGTACAGTAAAGCAATTTTATGGCAAATAAAAAACAAACCTTAGCAGATTTGCTAAAAAAAATCACAACCTATGACGAAAAAGCTGATTTGGATATGGTCAAACTAGCTTTTGATTTTGCCAAAAATGCTCATGAAGGACAAATACGTAAATCTGGCGAACCCTACATTGAACACCCTCTCGCAGCCGCCCATATCCTAGCTAACATGCGTATTGACCCTATCATTATTGTCGCTACTCTACTACATGATGTCCCAGAAGATACTGATATTACTTTAGAAGAAATAGAAAAAAACTTTGGTGAAGAAGTAGCTTCTATGGTAGAAGGTATTACCAAATTGGGAAAATTGAAATATCGTGGTGTAGAACGCTACATAGAAAATCTACGTAAAATGTTTGTCGCTATGGCAGAAGACGTTCGTGTTATGATTATTAAATTTGCTGATAGAATTCACAACCTCACAACTCTCGGCGCCCTACCTCCACAAAAACAATATCGTATCGCCCTGGAAAGTTTGGAAATCTACTCCCCTATCGCCAATCGCCTTGGCATGGGTGAGATGAAAGGCATGTTGGAAGATTTATCTTTTCAATATGTTTACCCAAAAGAATATGCGCGTGTTACAAAAAATAGAGAGATTAAATTAAAAGGAAAAGAAAAATTTTTAGAACATGTCCAACAAGAAGTAAAACACGAACTTTTGGAAACCGGAATAAAAGCTGTTTCTATTAGTGGACGCAATAAACGTCTATTTAGTCTATATAAAAAATTGCAAAAAAAAGGTGATGACATAACACAGATTTACGATTTGGTGGCCATAAGAATCATTGTACCAAGTATTGCTGATTGTTATGCCTCTCTGGGCATCATTCATAAGCGTTGGAAACCACTAAAAGGTAGAATTAAAGACTATATTTCCCAACCAAAACCAAATGGTTACCAATCTCTTCACACTACTGTCTTTGTTGATAATGGAGAAATTGTAGAATTTCAAATAAGAACTCTAGAGATGCACGAAGATGCCGAATTTGGTGTAGCCGCTCACTGGCATTATGATGAAAAAGGAGCTCGTCGCCCTAGTAAAGAAGTAAAATGGGTAAAAGAATTGGCTGAAATCCAAAAAGATATTTTGAACAAATTATCAGACTTAGAAGAAATCAAAGTAGATTTTTTACAAGACAGAATTTTTGTCTTTACCCCAAGAGGTGATGTGATTGATTTACCAGAAGAAGCCACTCCAGTTGATTTTGCTTATCACATTCACAGTGAAGTTGGTAACACTTGCAACGGGGCTCGTGTCAATGAACAAATGGCTAGTCTTAATACTAAATTAAAAAATGGTGATGTAGTTGAAATTCTAAATGATAAAAATCGTAAAGGTCCCAGCCAAGATTGGATGAAATTTGTCAAAACTCATACTGCTAAAACTCATATTACAAATTATATTAAAAATCAACAAAAAAGTAGAATTGCTGATTGGTTTAAATATGTACTTCCTAAAAAATAGCACTAATTAAAACAAATTTTTAAAACCATCCTATTTAGGATGGTTTTTCAATTTGAATCTGTTTAAATCAATACCTTAACTCAATTCACTTATCAACCTTTTCAATTCTTCTTTTGAATAATATTCAATATTTATAGTACCTTTTTCTCCACGTCCAGAAATATGTACTTTGCTACCGAGTCTTTCTTCCAAAAGCTGTTCAGCTGAAACAAGGTTTGGATCTCGACGAACAGAACCCTTACGAGAAGCTTGTCCATGACTAGCCACGGCTTTATTTACATCACGTACTGTCATCTTTTCTCCCATCATACTAGAAAAAATATCTAATTGTTCTTTTTCGTCTTTCAAACTAAGCAATGCTTTAGCTTTACCTACACTAATTTTTCCATCGACTAAAGCTTTCTGAATACTTTCTGGTAAATTTAGTAGGCGTACCATATTGGCTATAGTTGGTCTACTTTTTCCAACTTGGTCAGCTACTTCTTCTTGAGTAAGATTAAATTCATCCATCAGACGACGATAAGCAAAGGCCTCTTCTATGGCATTCAAATTCTGTCTTTGTATATTTTCAATTAGAGCCAATTCTAATTTTTCTTGTTGAGTTACACTGCGCACAATCGCCGGTACTGTTGGTAATTCAGCAATTTGTGAAGCACGCAAACGACGTTCCCCCGCGATTAATTCATAACCATTGTCTTCTTTTTCTGTTACCACCAAAGGTTGCAAAATACCATGTTTTTTAATTGAAGCTACCAAATTTTCTAATTCACTGTGAGAAAATTCGGTTCTAGGTTGCTCGGAATTTGGTACAATCTCAGAAATTGGAATATGCCAGATTTTATCATTATCACCATTAACTACACCCGTTTCTCTACGGATCATTTTACGAGTTTTTTGTTGTGGAATAAGTGAACTCAATCCCTTACCTAAAGCCATATTTTTTGTCAATCCCGAGTAGAACGAGGGATCCCTTTCCTGTGTATCAAATGTTGGATACTATCCAAATCATCGTACCAGTCGAGAGCCTTGTCTTCCCACTTCGGGTTAAGTTTATTAATTAAATCTTGTTTCTTTTTTCTAGTATAACTTTTTATCTATTTTTCTCTTTCTAGTGTTTCTTTTCTAGTTTTATATTCTTCATAATATACTAATTTGGTACAACTATATTTCTTACTAAAACCTTCTATTAGTTTATATTTATATTCATATACTCTGCTTATTATATTGTTGGTTTGTCCAGTATACAAAGTACCAGTTTTACTTGCCATTATATATACATAGAATTTATCTAAGTCTGTGGATATATTATGCGTCATAATGGTGACTTGTAAAGGGATTCCTCACTTACGTTCGGAATTACGAACGACTGCTTCTTAGTAAGTTCGATGTTTTTCCATTATTTCCCTAGCCAATCTCTCATATGCCTTGGCCCCTTTACCTTTCGGATCATAATGTAAAATTGACTGCCCAAAACTAGGAGCTTCGGCCAATCTAACTGTACGAGGAATTACACTTCTAAATATAGTGTCAGGAAAATATTTATAAAGCTCATTCATTATATCTTCTGATAATCTAGTACGTTTATCAAACATAGTAAGCACTGCCCCTAGAATCTCCAAATCTGGCTTTAAATGCTCTCTAATAAGCTCTATAGTACTCAAAAGCTGACCTAACCCCTCAAGAGCATAATATTCGGCCTGAACAGGTATTAGAAGCTCATCAGCCGCCACTAGACTATTTATAGTGAGCAGACCAAGGGAAGGTGGACAATCTATGATAATATAATCATAAGCATGTTTTAGCTCTTCTAATAGATCTAACAATTGAAATTCACGCCTTTCCACATCTACCAATTCGATACTAGCTCCTGATAGATTTGCAGTAGCTGGGATAATACGCAAACCTTCGTGTTTAGTATTTTTCACGACATCGTGAATTCGTTTTTGTTTTGCCAAAGCTTCATAAATTCCATGTTCCAAATCTTCTTTTACAACACCGAGCCCACTAGATGCATTGGCCTGTGGATCCATATCTACGAGCAAAACAAAATTACCTAGCTCAGCCAAATAAGCTGCTAAGTTCATGGCAGTAGTTGTTTTTCCTACTCCACCTTTTTGATTAACTACAGATATAACTTTTCCCATATAGTGATATTATACATCATATTGACAGAAAAGTGAATATAATATATAATGTACACGTTCTTTTTCTAAGCTTTAGTTTGTACCCACACTTAGAAATAAGCCCGAGTGGCGGAATTGGTAGACGCGCGCGACTCAAAATCGCGTTCCTCACGGAGTGAGAGTTCGATTCTCTCCTCGGGCACAAGTATGCATATTTTCTTCGACCTACTAATAACGATTGGAATTGTAATAACTGCTTTACCTGCGGTTATTTTGTTATATTCTCGCAGTAAAAGAAAAAAAAGCTGGGAATATAACCATAAAAAATTAAGTCTACTTCTCTCTCTTATTCTTTTGCTCGGAACTAGTATTTTATTGTACGGTAGTTTTGTTGAACCACAACTATTGATTACAAACTATTACGAAATTGATTTAGAAAATATTGATGAAGAAATTAAAATTGCCTTTGTAGCTGACTATCAACTAGGAATATACAAACAAACTGACTGGACAAATAAAACAGTAGACAGAATATTAGAATTAGAACCAGACATAATTTTGCTCGGTGGAGATAATGTAGACAATGCCAATTATGATCTGGAAGAACTAACTTATCTGGAGCCACTAACTAGATTAGCCAAAATAATTCCAACCTACGCTATACAAGGCAATCATGAATATGGTGTTGGTGGAGGAAAATCAATTTACAATTCAAAATACCGTGTCGCTAATATGAGCCAAGAAACAAAGAAAAAATTCACAAGTCTTGGTATAAAAACTCTAGAAAACGAATTAGAATTAATTGAAATTAATAATAGCAAATTCTATCTATTTGGAGCTGATTCCTTCTGGGCTGGAAAATTAAATTATAAAGTTTTAGAAAAAAGAAATTTAGATATTCCGACTATAGCTATGATTCATAACCCGGCTTTTTATATAAAGTCTTATCCAAAAATGGATTTGGTTTTATCTGGTCATACTCATGGTGGGCAAATTCGTTTACCTTTTATAGGTCCCTTGGGAAGAGTTGACGATATTTTACCTAGTGAATACTACCAAGGTTTACATGAACTAGATACTGGCACAAAATTATTAGTAACGAGTGGTATTGGAGAGACTGGAACTAGGGCGAGATTGTTCAATCCCCCGGAAATTGTAATGATAACTATAAATTAAAATCTGCTATTTAGCAGATTTTTTGTTTTCTAGAAACTTTAATATTACACCCACAGATCTATCTTCTTTTATCCTACCATCGATGCACATCTCTCTTGCTACTGAAAAATCTTTCCACTCTACTTCTATTACCTCTCCTAATTCCAAAGATTGTCCTTGTGGTAATTCTTCAAAATCTTCTGCTACAAAATAGAATAAATCCCAATCAACAGTAGCGCCTGATTTTGCTGTATAAAAATGATATATATTTAATATGTTTATTCCAGTCTCTTCGACCGCTTCTTTCTTGGCAGCCTGTTTGGCGTGAGTCAAAATATTTTCTCCTTTTTTAAGAGCCAACAGATACTCTTCTAATCTATCAAAAACTTTACCACCTGGTAAACGATAATCGTAACCATCCAATTCAGTTCTGTATTCCTTTGTCAAAAGTAATTGTTTATCTTTAACAATAAATAATCTAACACCAGGAGATCGTCTTACCATTTCAAACACAATATCTTTATCTCCTACTTTCATAGGTTGTTTAACAACTTCAAAAATCTTACCTTGAAAAACTATCTCCTCTGGACCATTTTTCTTTAATTTATCCATATATAACATTATTTATAATCTAAAAAATAGCCCTAATAGTTCCGCCAGCAAATAAAGTAATAATGGTAACGAGTGTGGCTGCCATACATACTCCAATAAAAATTAGAGGAGCAGCCCGTCTAAATTTTATATTAAAAACAAAAGAAGCTAGTGACCCAGTCCATGAACCAGTGAACGGCAATGGAATGCCCACAAAAACAATCAGAGCAATTGCGCCATATTTAAAATACTTTCCAGAAAATTTTCTATCAGCTTCTTCCAATTTTTTAGTAAGAATTTTACCTAAAAATTTTTGTTTTACCACCCAATCATGAACATAGGGTATAGCAGCTAAAATAAATAAAGCCGGAATAACGTCCCCGACCACAGCAATCAACCAAACTTTCCAAACAGCCATTTTATAAACCTCAATTCCAATCGGGATAGAGGCTCTAAGCTCAGTAATTGGAATCATGGAAATAAAAAATACAGCCCACTCTGGTGAGATATTTACAAACCAATCTACTGGATTTAGACTAAACATATTTTTATTATTCTGACCACTGATAATTAGTAAGTGCCCACTTGGCAATATCGCGAGCTTCGGTAAAGCGAGCTTCGTGACTATCTGTACCCAAGACCACTACATCTACCAAATGCCCATTCCCCACTCTCATACAAAAATTATAACCAGAAGCATTGATAAAGCCAGTTTTTCCACCATAAAAACGTTCGAAATCATGTTCTACCCAACCAAGCAAGAGCCAATCTGTATTCCACATATGATGTGACTTACTTCTTTCTTCTGAATACAAATTTTGTTCTTTTGTCAACAATGCTTCTTGAATCTTGGGATATTTCAAAACTTCGTTTAATAAAATTACTATATCTGAGGCCGAAGCCACATTGGTCTCATCCAAACCTGTTGGGTCAGTAAAGTGGGTTTCTGTCATACCCAGTTCTCTTGCCTTTTGATTCATCCGCTCTACGAAAGCCTCTATCGGCCAGTCCAAAGCATTAACCAAAGACAAGATTGCCTTATTAGAAGACGCCACTAAACCGGCTAGCCAGAGCTGATCCAAAGTATATACATCTCCCTGATACACATGAGTACCAAGTGAATCCTCTCCCACAACCACAGTACTAGTAGTCCAATCCGGATGTTTTTCGAGTATCACCAAAACGCTCATTAGTTTGGTAATACTTGCCATTGGCCATTTATCATATTCTTGTTTTTTATAAAGAACCATACCAGTTTTCACATCTTTGACAATCATACTGTGAGCACTAAATTGACTCGAATCTGGTATTTCTCCAGTTACCAATGGTAATTGTGGTTTTACTGGTAAAGGTGGCTCTACCACAATATCGCCACCTATTTTTTCACCAACGTTTTGCAAAGGTTGCAAAACTTTATTTAAAATACTACTATTTTGAAAATCAATTTTTTGAATTGTAAAACCACCAACAGCTATTATAATTACAAAAATAGCCACTAGATTTCTCCACGCGCTTGATTTATCTTTAGCAACTTCAACTTCTAAAAAATTCATAATTTATTCTTTGTTTAAAGCGTTGTCTATAAACCCATGGGCATGTAGAGTTTCAAAATCTGGAAGTTCAGAAACAGACTTTACACCCAAATGACGTAAAGCCTCTACCGACAAAGTATAGACAGGTAAAATCTTTTGTTCATCATCACTTTCTTCTACCAACCCACGCATAAGTAAATTACGTATTATAACAGCACAATTTACCCCCCTGATTTGTTCTAATTCTGGACGTGTAATAGGTCCACGATAGGCTACGACTGTTAAAGTTTCAAGCTGCGCTTTGGTCAATTCTCCTGAGACTTCATCTTTTATAAACATATCTACCACTTCAGCATTTTTAGAATTAGTAGCCATCTGATACTTTTCACCTTCTGCCAAAATAAAAATACCAGACTCTTCTCCATTAAATTTCATCTTTAATGTTTCTAGAATCTCCTCTACTTCTACTTCCTTTTTTTGTACAGCTTTAGAAATCTGTTTAGCAGTCAGTGGTTTTGAAGCTACAAACAAAATTGACTCAACTTGTGATAATAAACTCATATTTTTTTTATAGAAATATCTGAAAAATTATTATTTTGACCTAGTACCACTGTTTTTTGTTTTACAAGCTCAAGTAAAGCTAAAAAACCAACAATGACTTCTGTTTTATTCTTACTATCTGATAGTAGGTCTGAAAAACTAGTTTGTTTATTTTTTTTGATAAAATCTCTGATCTGATTAATTTTTTCTTTTATACTAACCGACTTATCTATATGTGTTTCTGGTAATGGTTTTGATGGAGTCAAACGGTGTAACAATTTTTCTATTGATTCACGTAAATTTTCTGTAGCCAAATTATTTGGAGGAGTAAATTCTTCCAACTTTTTTGGAGGTTCTTTTCTAAAAACAGACTTCTTTTTATCAAGCCAACTTTTATTCAACTTTTTACTAGCTTCTACAAAAGACCTATAAAGACGCAATTGATCCTCAAGACTTGGACCCTCTTCCTCTTCTACACCAAATTGTGGTAATAAATTTCTAGACTTTAAAAGCAGTAACCTGGTAGCCACAACTAAAAAATCCGCCAATTCCTCTGGTTTTTTATTTTCTAGACTGTCCAGATGGTCCAAATACTGCTCTGTAACTTGCGATATAGACACTTCACTAATATTCATTTCCTTTTCATCTAGAAGCCCAAGCAGTAAGTCTAGAGGTCCTTCAAATTTTCCAAATTTAAATTTTGCAATCATAATAAAAAGTAGGTCTATTCTATCATATTAATTAGTTTTTGTCTTCCTATTTACTCAGATTTAATTATAATATAAATATTTCTCTCCATGTCCCAATGCAAGATAACTTCTCCTGGGGCAGGCTCTACAATTTGATCTTTTTCAAGAAAAACTATCCTATTCTCTGGAATTTGTGCTTTATATTCCAACAAACCAACAACATGAGCAAAATTCTTTTCAAATGGCCTATCCCATTCCACAAAGATTCTATCAGGTTGGACAACAGCTATTTCTTCAACTACAGCAGACAAACTTCTTCCAGTATCATATACATAAGAATATTCATTCCTTAAAATACCCGCCATATTATAAAATTGTAAAAAAATGGAAAGAATTAAAACCCAAAAAAGACTTTGTACAACGCGAAGATACCTGGCCTTGCGAATAAGCTCTGTCAAAACTGCAGAAATTATAAAAATCACACCAACTCGTACACTGTATGTATATCTTGAAGGTAAAATTTCCCACCAATTTGAAAAATTGAAAAAAACAACCACACCCACAGCAAGCAAAGCCCACAAAAAACCAAACCTCACCAAAATATTATCTCTAAATTTATAAAAAACGAAAATTAAAAATGACAAAGCCACAGAAAAGATCAGCCAAGCAGTTTTTTCTGAAAGTATATAATTGAGTGGGACGAAGACATCCATAATTGCGATTGGAATCCGTGCCAAAAGCTGTGGGGAAAAAGAAAGAGAACCGGAAGTAAGCCAAATACTCTGATGTTGCGCCACATACTGCTTTATTATATACATAAGAGTTGTCGAAAAAAACAATACCCAATAAATAATATATGCAAAATTAACTTTATCTTTATTTTTTAACCTAAAATAAACACCGATTGTAAACAAAAGTACAGGCAACGCCATGGATATTTCCTTTGTACCAAAAGCTAAAACCAACGACAAAAAGGAAGTTGAAAGACAAATAATCTGATTTTTTTTGTCTATACTGTTGTAGTACTTTACTAAAAACAAACAACTAAGTAACATAAAAAACACTGCAAAGGAATGCATATTAGCTCCAATCCAAACCAAAGGCTCATAAGCACTGCCGGCCAATGCAAAAAGCATGGTAGCAAAAAGACCAGTGACATATGATTTACTTATATCACGAGCCAAAAGACCAACTAAGAAAGAATTGCACACATGCACCATCAGGCCAATAAAAAAATAATAAGCTGAGTAAGAATTAAAAATTCCCACAGAAAAAGCATAAAAAGCATTTAAAACCGGGGAATAGAAAGTTGACATATGTGCACCAAAGACAGTTATCTCTCCAGTTAAAATTTTCCAACCATGCCATAGCCAGGTAAAATCATCTGAGAAAAAATAACCAAATTTCATTGTCCAACCAAATAAAACAAAAGTTATAATAAAAGGAAATAAAAAATACAAAAAATTCCAAACTCTTTTTTTAATTACTAACTCGGAAATTAAAGTGGTGTCCAAAAGATAACGCACAGCATCCTGCCAACTAACACTCGAAGCATCTTTGTGATCCCAAAATATTGAAATTTGTTTTACTAAAAACCCACTTATGTGTACAAGAGATAACAACTCCAAATCAAAAGAAAATCTTGTTCTTTCTACTTTTAAAGCTAAATTCTTGATATCGTTGTTAAAAAATTTAAAACCACATTGGACATCATGAAAAGGTAAACGAAAAATTGAACGAGAAATAAAATTAAAAAAAGCTGAACCGAATCTCCTTAACCATGAATAACCTGAAAATCCAAAATCTTGTCGCTCCCCTGCCACAACACCAAATCCACCAACACTCAGGGCATTTAAAGCTTGTGGAATAGCTTTTTTATAATCAACAGACAAATCCACATCTAAATAGCCGTAAAAATCAGTCTCCACACTTTTCAATCCAGCCTGAATCGCAGCCCCTTTGCCCTGATTTTTTTCAAGAAAGACAGATACAAATTTAATACTTTTATCATCACTATTATTAACTTTCTCTTTTGATTCCAAAATCTTTTGTTTACTAGAGTCAGAGCTACCATCATCAACAAAGACCAAAATCCAAGTAAAATCTTTTTGCTCTGCACAAAAAGAAGACAGATTATGTACTGCTTCTTTTATTTTACCTTCCTCATTAAAAGAAGGAACAATTATAGCACAAGTTTTTTTATTAATAATTTTTTCCATAAAAGATTACTCAATCTCTACCCTATCCCAAACCACATATTCTTTGTTTTCATATACCTTAGTAAAGAATGGCTCCACTATCAAATCCTTTTTTATTTCTACCACCAGACCTTTGGAAAGATTAGGAAAATTATCAATTTCGAAAGCCAAATTATAAATACCTTGATCTTTTTTATACAATATAAATCTATCAATTGGACTATAAAAATTAGAGGATGACAAATTATAAAATTCTTCAGCATTACCACTAAGAGAAAGATTTTTTATAAAACTTAGTCTACCAGAAAACAAAGCTGCCGGATGAGAATTGTGCTGATTAAAATAAATAAAATTATTTATAGGCAAGAAAGCATTTAACTCGACTATACCAGAATGAAGAATTGTCTTTTGTTCTATCTCCTTATCTTCTTCCAAAAATTTTACAAGATCCGCAATTGGAGCCGATAAGAATCTAGACTCCACCAACCTACTCTGTACCTTTGGATTATCTATAAAAAATCCAAAAAACATTTGGGTAGACAAAAATAGTAAAGCTACCAATAAAACTGGTTTTTCAAATTTATTAAAAGACTTTGTTTTTTTCAAAAAACCCCAAAGTTCCCCTATCCCATAAGCCAAAGCAAAAGCCAATACAGTGCGATTTAAAAAATAAAAACCTTTAAACTCTTGGATAGGAGTATCAAATAATAACACAGTGAGAAAACCGACTGTTTGCCAAATATATGAAGACAAGAATATAAAAAATAATATTTTGATATACTCACGCTTATAAAAAAATAACAAGCTAAAAAAACCACCCAACATCAAAAAGGATTTCAAAGAAACAAACTCAAACATGGGTGCATACAAAGAAATACCTTTACTCGTTATTAAAATAGTTTGCCAATTTTCAGAACCATTGACCTGATACGTCGCTATCAAGGGAAAAATATATGGAGATGACACCAACAAAGTTATTACCCCTACACCCAACAATCTTAAATAAAACCTAATTTGCTCCTTTTTTGACACAGACAAAGCATAAAAAGATATGGCAATTGCACCAAAAACCAACCAAAGATAATAGGTCATAAATATAATTCCACCTGTAATACCATAAATCAAAAAGGATTTCCAACCAAAAGACTTTCTCCTAATATCCAACACTAAAAAACTAATCCACAAAATAGACAAAGCCACTGACAATAATTCGTAAGGTTTTTGTACAAAAGCATCCCAATCAATAAAAAGACTAATTATAATTGGCGTTAAAAAAAATACTAACTTGTGTGGTAAATTTATATCTTCTTTTTTTTCATTCCAGTACCACTTTTGAATAAAATAAATTAACCAAGGAAACAAAAATAAAGACACAAAAGCTGCCAACTTGGCCATCTGCACACCATTAAAATCTAACAACGAACCTAAAAAGCCAAACAGGCAAAAAAACAAAGGTGGGTAAAATGCTGTAAAATTTGAATAAGAAAAATCTTTCCATGGTAGATGAGACATTTTTTCGTACATAGCTGCTATAGTCAGCTCATCACCTCTCAACCCCCAAAACATCAATTGCATATCATTTGCAAATATATAATAAGCCAAAGCTGACAAAATAGTATAAAGTAATAAAAACCAATAGTCTTTGGCTTTTTTCCAAATCAAAACACTGCCCACTATCCAAAAAATTGGTAACAGCAGTTTTATAGTCAAAATTTGTTTTAACAAATGAATATCAAAATCTATTGGCATAATAAAATATAAAAATATAGCCTTACTAGTGCTATTATTATCGAGATTTAAAAGGTAATTTCTCCTGCCCCTGAGACATAATAATCAAAGCCTGTTTTTCACCTTTGCTGGTCAATTTTATATGTGTAATAAACCACTTGTGAGGAGTACGCCTACCGTAGCCAATAAGCAGTTCTTTATCAATTAGACGTTCGATGCTTTTGGTAATAATACTTTTCTGATATTTCTCTGTAGCTTTTCTTTTTGAGGTTTCGTAAAAACCACGAAGAATTTTTCTATCTTGTTTATTTCCTTTTCGTAAACACTCCGTTAAAATGTATCTTTGGAGTGTACTAAATTTCATACCAAATTATTTTTTATCAATTTTGACTTTTAGGTCTTTCAACTGATCTTCCGGAACCTCAGATGGAGCTTCCATCATCAAATCTTTGGCGTCAGCTGTCAATGGAAAAGCTATCACCTCACGAATAGTATCTTCTGCTTGTAATATAGAAAGCATTCTATCAAAACCAGGAGCCATACCTCCATGAGGAGGTACTCCATAGGTAAATGCTTCTAACATATGACCAAATTCTTGTTTTTTCTTCTCGTCAAAACCAATAAGATCAAAGACTTTTTCTTGTATATCTCTATCATAAATTCGAAGAGCTCCCCCACCAACTTCCACACCATTTAAAACTAGATCGTGCTGATAAGATTTTACTTTACTAGGATCTGTATCTAATAAAGAAAGATCCTCTTCTTTTGGTCTAGTAAACATATTGTGAGCTGGTGCCCATTTACCAGAGCTTCCATGGAAGTGATCTTCTGATCCTTTATCTTCTGTTTGAGGTTCAAACAATGGCCAATTAACAATAAAAGCAAAAGCTAATTCATCTTTGTCTTCTTTATTTTTTCTAAGATCTGGTTTATCAGTACCATATTTATCCATTACTTCTTGCCATTCTAGTCTTGGCCATTTTTCAAAAGTCATTTTCTTTTCCGGCCAAAGTTCTTTAATCATTTTAGTAAACATTTCTTCTACTAAATCCAAAATTTCACCCTGACTCATAAAACTCATTTCCATATCTAGCTGATAAAATTCTCCTGGTGATCTGTCGGCTCTGGCATCTTCATCACGAAAACACGGTGCAATCTGAAAATACTTTTCCATACCAGCTACCATGAGCAATTGTTTATATTGTTGTGGAGCTTGTGGTAAGGCAAAAAACTGCCCTGGAAACTTGCGAGATGGAACTAGATAATCTCTGGCTCCTTCTGGAGTTGATTTTGACAATATCGGAGTGTGAATTTCATTGAAATCTTGACCATGTAAATGACCACGCAAAAAAGCCATCATTTTGGAACGCATTATCATATTATTTTTCATTCGCTCTGAACGTAAATCTAGATAACGATATTTCAAACGCAATTCTTCATTAATAACTTTTGTATCTTTATCAATTTCAAATGGAGGTGTTTTACATTCACTCAACACTTTCAAACCTTTGGCTAAAATTTCAACATTACCAGTCGGCATGTCTGGGTTTTTTTGCCTATCTCCACGTTCTTGGACAATACCAGTGATTTCAACCACCCACTCTGGTCTAACACGTGTTAACTCCTCTTGTGAGGCTTCATCTAGCTCTGCTGGCACGCCCACAACCTGGACAACACCTTTCATGTCACGCAAATCTAAAAACGCAATTTTGCCCATATTACGACGGGCATTGACCCAACCTTTTAGTAAGACTTCTTTACCTACCATTTCAGAAGTTTGTGTAGAATAAATTCTCTCATTCATATAAAAAAAATAAGGTTATTTAAATATTGTATATATTTTAGCATATCTCAATTGATTTTACAATTAAAAAACCCTCTGTTTTTTATGAAAAATAAAGGGTCATTTTTTGGCTTATCTTAGCCTTTTTTTAGCAATTTTACCACAAAAAACCCTTCCATCTCTTTATCAGGCATAATGCGTAAAGATTTTTTAACAACGTCCTTATTTATTTCCTTATTTTTGAATATTTTTACAATTGGCAACCTCGCTACATCCAAGTCAATTGGAAGTATTTCACAATTACTCGTATGTTCTACAAATTTACTAATTTGCAATTCATTTTCCTCTGGAGCAAAAGTACAAGTAGAATAAACTAAAACTCCTCCCGGTTTAAGAGCTCCCCAGGCAGATCTCAACAAATCTGATTGTTTGTGTGCCATTTCTTTAACTTTTTGCTCGTTCCAATAAGAAAAACTCTTAGGTCTATCAACCAAAAATCTAGCTTCTGCACTACAAGGTGCGTCAAGCAAAATTTTATCAAAATACTCTGGATATTCTTTACCAAGTACTACTCCATCCTCCGAACGAAGAGTAAATTGCCAATCATCGAGCTCCCCCTCTATAACGGCAGACGAGTTTACCACACCCAACAATTCCATATTATGTTTCAACTTCAAAAATCTTATTCTATTATTATCATTAGCGACTAGCTCACCTTTTCTCACCCCCTCTGAATCAGACATCAAAGCGGCAATTTGTGAAGTTTTACTTCCAGGAGCGGCGGTCAGATCCAAAACTTTTTCTCCGGACTGAGGAGATAAAACTAACGGAGGGACCATGCTAGCTAAACTCTGCAAATAAATTTTACCTGTCTTATAAATATCCAAATCAAGTATGTCTTGTTTCCACTTGTTTTGCAAAATAAAAGCATCTTTATACCAAGAGACATCTTTGAGTTTGAAACCATTTTCTAATAATATCTTTTCAATATCTTGTCTTGTTGTTTTTAAACTATTAGCACGAAAAGTAATTGGTTTCTTTACAAAAGTAGACTTAATTTCCTCAGACAAAGAAACACCAAACATTTCTGTCAGGCGTTCTAAAAAAATTTCTGATATAGAAGTAGATTGTTTTGTTTTTTTATTTTTTCCCATAGAAACACAAAATCCCATTAACCATGATTATGGCTTGAGACGATTTACCAATCTAGGAAACAGGGTACATTCACGAATATGTTCTGCCCCAGATATCCAACGTACAGTTCTTTCAATGCCTATACCAAAGCCACTATGTGGCACAGAGCCATATTTTCTAAGATCAGTATACCATTTGTAATCTTCTTCACTTAAATTATCTTCTTTGATGCGTTCTGATAATAAAGCAAAATCATCCTCACGTTGTGAACCACCAATCAGCTCCCCTGCCCCTTCAATTCCAATCAGATCACTATTCAAAACTCGTGAATCATCTTCCTTATCAATCTTCATATAAAATGGTTTGATATTTTTTGGCCATTTTTCTATAAAGACTGGCACATCAGAATCTTTCGTAAGCAAACCTTCATCGTCATTTCCCAAATCTTCTCCATGTTTTATATCACTACCCACCTCATTTAATTTTTTGATAGCTTCATCATAAGTATAACGAGTAAATGGTTTGTCCATCATTTTTTCCAATGCAGCAGTATCACGTTCTAGAATTTTAAACTCTGCCCCACAATCTGCTAAACATTTTTTAACAATGGCTTTTACCAGACCTTCTTGAATATCCAAGTTTTCATCATGTTCTACAAAAGCAGCTTCTGCATCCATCATCCAAAATTCTGTTAGATGACGCTTGGTAGTAGATTTTTCTGCTCTAAACACTGGACCAAAATCATAACAACGCCCCACTGAAGAAATGGCTGCTTCAATATAAAGCTGTCCAGATTGAGATAGATAAGCTTCACCTAGATCAAAGTATGGCACAGGGAATAAAGTAGTAGTCCCTTCACAAGCATTTGGAGTAAAAATTGGTGAGTCAGTTCTAATAAAACCAATAGTATGAAGATATTCATTTACAGCAGTTTCAATCACATCACGAATACGTAAAATTGCCCACTGTTTTTTTGAGCGAAGCCAAAGATGACGATTGTCTGATAAAAATTCTGGACCATGTTCTTTTAATGCAATTGGATATTCTTCTGCCAATTGAATAATTTTAAAATCCGTTACTTGAAGCTCAAAGACACCTTCTTGCTTTGGGTGAGCTACCACCTTTCCACTAGCTTCCAAAGATGACTCTTGGGTTATTTTCTCGACCTCTTCCCACATCTCTTCTGCTAAATCACTTTTGGCAGCCACAGCCTGGACAAAACCAGTACCGTCACGCAATTCCAAAAAAGCTAATTTTCCAGATGAGCGTTTGTTGTATAGCCAGCCTTTAATTGTAACTTCGCTATCAACATGACTAGAGATATCTTTTATAAATGTCTGCATATTTTTATGTTTAAGTATAATTATATTAACAATTTTAGCTAATTTTAGCAAGGTTTGGTTCCCACCATTGGACACATTCCGAACTATGGAGTGGGAAAGGATGTCTGGTTGGATAAAACCTAGTATTTATTCATCCTACAAATACTGAGTAATGTTTGTTGATGTTATCCATTAAAGACACCGGTACTACTTTATCAGCAGATTCACAAAAAAAGTTAAACAACGGCATCACCTCACAAGTTAAGCCTTTGACATCCCATGGTCTATTCTCATCATTTGCATCCAATCTAAAAGTCGTGAGATGACCCACTTCTTT
Source organism: uncultured Gammaproteobacteria bacterium (assembly GCA_964603435.1). GTDB lineage: Bacteria > Patescibacteriota > Patescibacteriia > Magasanikbacterales > UBA922 > CAZRUM01. The sequence continues at coordinate 64,239 of CAZRUM010000001.1, forward strand.
ATCCGCACGGTTTTTTGCTCTCACAAGTGTTTCACTTAAATCTGACCTGATTTCTTCCCAAGTCTCTTTTTTAATAAAAAAATTCTTTGCGCACACATCAGTATCTCTTACTTCACCTGGTGGGTAAAGAAAATTAATCAGATTACGCAGATGAATCACATATGATTCAAGAGTCATGTACTCTAATCCCCGTGTAATTTGAAATTCTTCTGCTATTGCGTGTGTCGCATTTAATAACATTTGAACTTCATACCTTACGTGTTCCTTAAAGTAATCTAATAATTGTTCTTCACTTAAATCTTTTGTTTTCATATTGATTAATCATAACAAAAAAGAAGCAAACCGTAAAGTTCGAATCCAGTCGCTCCCCCAGCTGGGTTTGAACCAACAACCTCTGCGTTAACAGCGCAGCGCTCTACCAATTGAACTACAGGGGAATAAAAATAAAAAACCCGCTTGTTTAGCGGGATTTTAGTAATTTTTTATATATAAAACTACATCCCGCAAGCGGTATTATTATTGTTATTATTGTTATTTAATAGTTTCATATGTTTATATTGTAGTAGACTTTAGGCTGTTTGTCAACCTATCTATTCTAATCTTGTAAGAATCTATATCTAAATTTCCTGCCGCCCCTAAAGATACTTTTGATTTTAAATTATTTTCAACATCCACCTCGTAATCAGCAAACTTTTCAGATGCTTGCTTGTAGGCATCTCTGAACGGTAGATTCTCTTTCAAAACCAACTCGTTTGCATAATCTGCCATAAAAATATCTTTATTGATATTACTCTTTATTTCTTCTCCATTTGGTTTTATTCCCTTCAGTACCACACCTACAACCTCTATAGTATCTAGGATAATCTTAATGCTTTCAAATAAAGGTTTTTTCATAAGCTGGCTTTGTCTATTGTAACCAGAGACAATTCCATTATTCAGATTTTTTAACATCATTTGATTGGCCGAAATTACTTCTGCCTGACCTTTTACAATTTCCAGCACATCTAGATTTTTCTTGTGAGGCATAATACTCGAACCCGTCACGATATTATCATGAACTGAAAAATACTTACATTCTTGAGAGGTAAAAAACAACATGTCAGTAGCAAATCTCGACATTGTCATCATAACCTGAGACAGACCCTCCATCATCATACTCTCATACTTTCCTTTTCCCGCCTGACAATAGAGAGAATTGACTTGTATACTTGCAAAACCTAGATTCTCAGTTGTGTTTTTTCTATCAAGCGGGATATTCACTCCAAACCCAGCAGCAGAACCCAGAGGATTTTTGTCTATCAGTTTTTGTATTGAATCTAGATAATCAATATCATCTAGAATACTTTCCAAAATACTTGCCATATAATGTCCCACACTAGAAAGCATAGCTTGTTGGGTATGAGAATAACCTGGTAGAGGTATCTGTTCGTGACTCTTAGCAAAGTTAAAAAACTTTTGTGCTAACCCCAAATAATTTTTCTTTACCTCTTTCAACTTATTTTTCATATAGAGTCTCATAGCTACCAAAACCTGATCATTCCTACTTCTGCCAGTATGAATTTTTTTACCCACGTCTCCCAGCTTTTCTACTAAATAATTTTCAATTACAGTATGACAATCCTCATCTTCAATTTTTATTTCTATTTTCCCACCTTCCCAATCTTTTTTAATCTCACCTAGAGCTGTTTGTAATTGTTCATTTTCCTCACCCGAAATAATTCCTATTTTCTCCAACATCTTGGCGTGAGCCTGGCTAGCTTCTACATCATAAAGAAACAATTCTTTGTCCCAAATAAAATCTTCACCCACAGTATATTTTTCAATACTTGGGTGTAACACCACATCATCTTTTTGCCAAAGTTTTTTATTCATATACTTTAATTCTTATTTAATTCACCTTCAAAATCATAAACATTATAAGCTGTCTTTTGTGCCATAGTATATAACTCAATAAAACCAGGTGAAGCATTTTGATTGAATTTCGGATCTTTATTGAATGTTGCCAAACTCTCATCAAACAAAGAATAAGGTGAAAACAAAGCTGTAACTGTAATATTACCTTTATACAATTTTATTTTTGCCTTACCTGCCACCTTTTTATTCTGACTATTAATAAAAGCATGGATATGATACATGACTGGGTCATACCACTTGGCACCATAAGTAAGATATGACCATTTTGTATCCACAAATTCTTTCAGTTCATTTTCCTCTCTGGTAGATACTAATTGCTCCAATTTTTTATGAGCTGAAATGAGCATTGAGGCACCAGGGTTTTCATATATACCTCTAACCTTAAGCCCCACAATTCTATCTTCTATCAAATTGAAAACTCCTACCCCATGCTTTGCTCCAATTTTATTACACTCCATTATTATTTCGCTCAGTTTTTTCTTTTCACCATTTAGCGCTACAGGTATACCTTTTTTGAATTCAACTTCAATAATCTCGGCTTCATCTGCAGAATTTTCTACAGTTTGACACCATTGCAAAATATTTTCCAAAGGTGGTTCTAATTCTGGATTTTCTATTTCCCCACCCTCACCAGTATTACTCCACATATTTTCATCATAAGAATATGGTGAATCTTTTTTTTGCTTTACTTCAATACCGTGTTTAACGGCATATTCTAATTCTTCTTCCCTGCCCATACCCCACTCCCTCACCGGTGCAATTATTTTGATATCTGGATCAAGTGTAGTCATATAACCCTCAAATCTCACCTGATCATTACCTTTGCCAGTACAACCGTGAGCTATTACCTGACAACCATGTTCCTTGGCAACTTTGATAGCCACCTTGGAAATTACAACTCTACCCAAAGGGCAACCCAGTGCATAGCCACCCTGATAGTCAGCATTGGCTTTGATAGCTTCTGACAACATCACATCGGCAAATTCGTCTTTAGCGTCATACACAATCACCTCGCTAGCCCCTAATTTCAAACCCTTCTCCTTTATCTCTTCTAGATTATCAGCAGTTTGACCAATATCAATGGTAAGGGCTACTACCTCACAATTATATTCTTCTTTTATCCACTTGAGCATGACTGAAGTATCAAGCCCGCCAGAATAAAGTAAAAGACATTTATCAAATTCACCTTTTTTAGCTTCATAAGAAGCAATTTTTTTGTAATTATTTTGTGTATCCATATATTTCTATTATTAGATTAATTATACTATTTAGCTTACCAATACCATTGCCAAATCGGTTATGATAAAAGATTTGCCTCACGACAAATAAAAAACCTCTCTCGTAAGAGGAGGTTTTTAAAGTTTGTAAATATACTAAACTAACCAACTCTTACGGAGAGGAACATACGACGACGGTTATTTAGTAAATAATTTTTCATAACAAATCTAGTTTAGCAACTATTTAATTTTATGTCAAGTTTACAATCTTACCCCAATCCCCAACTTTCCTATCAGTATTAAAAACCAAAGCTTTGTAAATAAAATTATGAACTTGTTTATTATATTCTAATTTACTTACAGCCTGCCAATTTCCCTCAGACAATTCTTTTAGCCCCACCTTCACACTAGCAGAGGCTTTTTCTAATTCTGTAATATCAAAACCTAACAAAATTAATAATTTAACAAAAAAACTATCTAATAAAGTTTGATATTTAGATTCTGAAGTCTGAAGGCTAACGAATTCAAGCCAACTCAAAATTAAATTAAAAATATCTTGATCTTTCTCACCTTCATGTAATATTTTATCGAGGGCTGACATTACAAACCCAGCTGATAAACTTTTTTGTAAATCACGTCTGATATTGGAAAAATAATTCACAGGCTGGGCTGCACCGAGATACGCAATCCCCTTCCCAGAAATAATTTCTAAATCTACGAAAGAAAACGGCTCTAAATGAGCCGAATTTTTACTAGTTATTTTTTTTACTCCCCGTGCAAGAACTTCCAGTTTTCCTTTTTCTAAAGTATAGAATGAAATAATCTGATCGTTTTCTTTTATGTCACGGCGAGAGAGGATGAGAGATTGCATATTTTAAATCTCAGTATATTTTTTATTATCACCTTTACATTTTTCTACTGGATATTTTTCTGCATTCTTTTTCATCTTCTGTTCTACGGCTTCAAAAATATCAATGTTCAAGACTTTAGCTAATTCAAATAGATAAACTGCTACATCAGCCATTTCATCTTTGATATCATTATGCTTTTCTTTTACTCGTTTATCTAGTTTTTCGGCTGTCACCCATAAAAATAATTCGGACAGTTCGCTAGCTTCAATGGACAGGGCCATAGCCAAATCTTTGGGGTTGTGAAACTGACGCCAATCACGATCTTGCATAAACTTATCAATCATCTTAAGTGTTTCATCGTATCTATCCATATTATTTTTTATTATCCAAATAACCTCGTAAAATAAGCATGGCAGCTTTTTCATCTCGACTGGCTTCTCCCTCCATTCTATCGGCCTGCGCTGAAGTAAAACGCTCGTCGACAAAAAATATTGGTTTATCTATTTTAGTTTTCAATTCACCCACAAATTCATTTACCCTATCAGTGTTTTTATTTTCCTTTGCATCCAAACCAAAAGGCATTCCAAATACTATTTTGTCTATATTTTCTTTTTTAATAACAGACACTAATTCTTCCAAACCACCAACTACACCAAAAGGCAAGACAACATCAAGACCAACTTGCATCCAAGCAAGGCCCGTGCGTTTTTTTCCATAGTCTACACCAAGTATATTCATAATTATTTTAATTCTTGAGGTCTTCTAGTTACAACCATAGGACCTGTCTTTGTAATAACAATAGTATGTTCCTGATGAGAACAAAGCTTTCCATCTACTGTAGAAATACTCCAACCATCATCAGCTGTTTTTACATGATAATCACCAATAGTAATCATCGGTTCAATCGCGATTACCACACCTTCTTGTAAAACATAACTTTCTAAATTTTTATCATAATAATTTGGTACACGAGGATCTTCATGAACACTATGACCTACACCATGCCCAACCAAATCACGCACGATACCATAACCCTGAGGCTCCACCCAAGATTGAATTGCTTTGCCAATATCTGCCACTGTATTTCCAACCTGACATTGTTCTATACCAATTTCCAAAGCCTTTTTTGTAACGGCAATTAATTGTTTAGTTTTCTCTGGCACCTCACCCACAACAACTGTGATAGCAGTGTCAGTGTAATATCCATTTCCATTCTCTCCAACTGGCTTGCCCGCCGTAGCTTTAGCAGAGGTGGGCCATTGCATACCAATATCAATACTGAAGATATCACCATCATTTAATACTTTATCTTTAGTAGCAATACCATGTACTAACTCTTCATTTTTGGAAGCACAAATGGTAGATGGAAAAGGAGGGTCACTTTTTCTCCCTTTATACCCCTTAAAAGCTGGTCTTCCTCCAGCTTCTTTTATAAGACGCTCTGCTTCTACATCAACATCCCAGGCAGTTATACCTGGTTTTACCATATCTCCCAATTTTTCTAAAATTTCCCCCAAAATTTTACCACCTTGTTTAATTTTCTCTATTTCTTCTTGTGATTTTATATAGCTCATATGTATAAATCATACCAAATTTAAATCTTTTTTTCAATAGTAACTACTTATCAACAGGAACCCTAAACAAAAGCCAAAAACTATGTTAAACTATTGCACATCAAAACTCGTATCATTGGGTAGATATAGAATTTTGATAGCAAAAAACGGACTGTATATCCGTTTTTATAACCCCGCTCTTTGTACAAGATATCTTACCGTAACCGTTCTACGAACGAGGGAAAAAATGCTAGCACATTCCCCCGAGGTAGGGCGGTTTTTGGTTTCAGTTGTCATTCCAACACTGAGAGAAACGAAGGGGAGGAATCCTTTTCTAATGAAATAAAAAATATATAAAACTCAACAAACTTTAAATAACCAACTCGGCACTTTTACTTTTTAAAAAAACAAAATTATTTCTCTAAAATTTTAAATAAATCTTTTTCTACTTCTGAAATTCTAAGCTCACCGTCAATAGTTTCCAAAACACCAAGTTCACGATAATAATCTAAAATTGGCTGAATAGCTACATTACCCTGCTCCACAATTCTCTTCTTGGCAGACTCTGGATTGTCATCATCACGTACAACCAATTCTCCGTCGCATTCAGGACACTTAGTCTTCTTTTCGTTCTCAAGTGAGTAAAACAGTATATAACCGCAGGAAGAGCAAATTTTGCGCTTTGTGAGGCGTTTGAGACTGGTCTCATCTGACAAAGAAAGCTCTAAAACTAGAATTTCACCTAATAACCCTTTATCCTTAAAATACTCTTGGTACCTTTTGGCTTGTTCAACATTCCTTATGGCACCATCCAAAAGTACACCCTTGCCAGCGTCTAAATTTTTATCCATCTCTGCAAAAGCTAATTTGTAAATAAGATCATCAGCCACTAGCTTACCGGCTTTCATATCAGCTAGTTTTTGTTTATCTATTGGATCTGCATTTTCATCTTTATCAAGCGCACGCAACAAATCTCCAGTTGAGATATGAGCATAACCATTTTTTTCAACAATCTTTCTAGCCTGTGTCCCCTTTCCACTACCAGGCACTCCCATAAGGATAATAATACGTTTCATATATTTATAATATATTTTTATAATAGTTAAATTAATTTATCTTAGATATTCCTCAAATTTCTAATTACTAATTTTCAATTTCTAATCAAATATTAATGTCAAATTATTAATTTTGAAAATTGAACATTTTGATTTTTATTAGGTGAATTAGATATTAGGTGAATTAGTAATTTTCTAGTTATATTTTTGAAAATAATCTTGAAAAACTTTCATCAGTCCATTTCTATCTGCCACACTAATCTTATATTTATTTTTAAGTTTGGTTAAGGCTTCATAAATTTGAAATAAAGAAATCTTACCATCACCATGTCGACGTTGCATTATGGTACTTTCTACCAAATCTTCTTCTCCATCAGTTAAACTTTTAACCTTAACTTGAGAAACCAAAATTTTAATTTGCTGAGCTGATAAAGCGTGTTCTGTTTTTGAATATTTACTTGAAGTAGAACCAAAAACCATTGAAAATAATCCCATATCTTATTGTATTAAGTAAAATTAGTATAGCATTTTTTATAACGCTAATCAAGGCTTTTATAAATAAAAACATCCGTATATTTACGGATGTTTTTTA
>CAZRUM010000001.1:71520-86350 GCA_964603435.1 uncultured Gammaproteobacteria bacterium
GATTCAATTTGTTTGGCAGTTTCAATCGCTACTGACACCACAATCAACAAACTAGTACCACCAATAACCAAAGATTGTGTTCCTGTAAAAGCACGTAAAACCAACGGCATAATAGCAATCGAACCCAAGAATAATGCACCAATGAAAATCAAACGACTCATGGTTTTGTTTAAATATTCTTCTGTTTGTTTACCTGGACGAATACCTGGAATAAATCCACCTTGTCTTTGTAAATTCTCAGCCATTTTTTGTGGATGAAAAATAACTGCAGTATAAAAGTATGTAAAACCAAATACAAGTAAGAAATACAAAGCGGCGTAAAATAATTGATTATTGAATAGATTTACTACTCCACGAGACACAGCTGCAAACCAACCAGCCCCACCAGCAAAAAACTGTGCAATCATTGGAGGAAACAACACAACAGAAATCGCAAAGATAATAGGGATAACACCAGCCATATTTACACGCAATGGCAAGTGAGTATTGGAACCACCATACGTCTTATTACCTCTAATTTGCTTGGCATAATTGACCGGAATATTTCTCTGTCCTTCACTAATAATAACCACACCAATAACAGTAGCTATTGCAATCACTGCAAATAAACCATAAGTATACAAATCAGACGGATTGTAATTGATAAATAAATTTTGTAATACACCTGGTAAACTAGCAACAATTCCAGCAAAAATTAATAATGAGATACCATTACCAATTTTCTTTTCTGTAATAAGTTCACCAATCCACATAAGAAACATGGTACCAGCTGTAATAATAATCATGATAGAAGCAGTCTTCCACATAGTAAGATCTGGTAAAATATCATGTTGAGACTGACTCAAAAGTTTGATCATAGCAAAAGCTTGTAAAAAAGCCAAAGGTACAGTAGACAATCTAGTGTACATGTTAATTTTTTGTTGACCAGCTTCACCTTCTTTTTGTATTTCTTCCAAGCGAGGCACTACCATAGTCAAAAGTTGGAATATAATAGAAGCAGTAATATAAGGTGCCACACCAAGCATCACTATAGAAAAGTTTTGCATAGTACCGCCAGAAAAGACATTCAAAAGTCCTAGAATCTGATTACCTGCCAAAAAATCACCCAGAGCTTGAGTATTTACACCAGGAATTGGCACATGGGCAGCTGCCCTAAAAAAAACTAGCATCCCTAAAACAAAAAGGACACTATTTCTAAGATCTTTTATCTTCCAAATTTTACGAATTTTTTCCCACATAAGGGATTATTTTTAAAATACGATTTTTGAACCACTCTTCTCTATCAATTCTATAGCTGTTTTGGTTGCAAGACAACCTTTGATAGTTATCTTCTTTTTCAACACACCAGTAGCTACTATCTTAACACCTTTGGTTGGATGGTTGATAACACCTTTTTTATCTAAATATCTTGGAGTTACCAAAGCACCTTCTTTTGTAATACTTTCCAAAGTAGTAAGAGTAACAGTTTCTTTCTTATCATGAGGACTATTGAAACCACGAAGTTTAGGTACTTTTTGCAAAGAAGCCTTGAAACCTCTAATCTGAGTTCTACTTTTACCACCAGAACGTGATCTCTGCCCCTTCAAACCACGAGCACTATAAGTACCCTTGCCAGAAGCATTGCCACGACCAAGTCTTTTTGAAGTTCTACCAGCTTTTTTAGCTGGTTTAATTGTAGTTGCAGATAATGTCATATTATTTAGTTTCAGTTTCTTTTTCTACTTTTTTAACTTCTGTTTTTACAGTTTCTTTTTTTTCAGCTTCAGGTTTAACCTCACTTTTAGCTGTTGATCTAGCTCTCACCTTGAAACTTTGCAAAGCAGCAAAAGTAGCTTTAACATTTGAAATTTTATTTGTACTCTTACCAATCATTTTTGCAGAAGCATTTGGTACACCAGCCATTTCAAGTACTGTACGAACGGCTCCACCAGCAATAATACCAGTACCCTTTGGAGCTGGTTTAATCAATACTTTAGCAGCTTTGAACTTGGCTTGTACCATATGAGGAATAGAATTCTCATCCATTGGTACACGGAACAAACTTTTTTTAGCTTGATTGACTGCTTTTCCAACGGCAATTTGGACATCTTTACCTTTATCAACACCATAACCTACACGTCCTTTTCTATCACCAATCAAAACAGCAACACGAAAACTGAGTTGTTTACCACCCTTTGTTACACGAGTAACACGAGCTAAATCTACAATTTGTTGATCAAACTCTGGTTTCTCTCTTTTTGATCTTTGACCACGTTTACCTTTTCCTGGGAAAGCCATATGCAGTTTATTCTTTTATTAGTTTATTTGAAAATTTAAAATACTAGACCACCTTCACGAGCACCTTCAGCCAAAGCTTGAACTCTACCTTGGTATTGAAAACCTGCTCTATCAAAGACAACAGTTTCAATCTTAGCTTCTTTTGCTTTTGAGGCCAATTCTTTTCCTACTAAATATGCTGCAGCAGTCTTACCTTTTCTCTCGCCTGCATCACCTTTTTTATCAATTTTTTTACTATGGACAGATACCAAAACTTTGCTTGTTTCATCATTAATAAGCTGAGCATAAATAGAAGTAAGACTTCTATGTACATTAAGACGAGGACGCAGAGCAGTACCACTAACTTTAGCACGTACACGCACTTGACGTCTTTCTCTTTGAGCTTGTCTTGTTTTTAATCTTTTATCCATATTTTTAAAATGTTTAAGCAGCAGCTTTAGCAGCAGTCTTACCTTCTTTACGACGAATAACCTCGTCAATATATTTAATACCTTTTCCTTTGTAAGGTTCTGGTTTTCTAATTTTTCTAACTTCAGCAGCTGCGTTACCAAGCAATTCTTTGTCTGAACTTTCAAGAGTAATTAGATTTTTTTCTACACTAGCGACAAGACCTTCTGGTATTTTATAAACTACAGGATGAGAATATCCAACTTCAATTTTCAAGTCAGTTCCTTGCATAGCTACTCTGTAACCAACACCATTTACTTCCAGTTGTTTTTTGAAACCTACAGTTACACCAGTAATCATATTTTGGATATGAGAAGAAAATGTACCCCATAGAGATCTCTCTTCTTTATTATTTTCATTTTTTACACTCAATGTTATAGCACTGTCTGCAATGTTTACTTGAACTTTACTAGACAAAACACGAGTTAGTTTACCTTTTGGACCATTAACAACAACAGCACCGTCTTTTATTTCAACAGTTACACCTTGAGGAATTTCAATTGTCTTTTTTCCAACTCTAGACATATTTTTTTATTAATATACACTACAAATTATTTCTCCACCTATACCAAGCTTACGAGCTTGTTTACTAGTCATAAGACCTTGTGAAGTAGAAACGATTGCTATACCATAGCCATTCAAAACAACCGGCATTTCTTCAGCCTTTCTATATTTTCTATGCCCTGGTTTACTTTCACGAACAATAGATCTAATTTGTGGCTCACGACCATTATATCTAAGCTCAATAACCAGTTTTTTCACAGGTGTAGCATCTACTTCCTCTATTTTGCCAATATATTTTTCTTTTAGCAAAATTGCAGCTATAGCCTTCTTTACCTTAGAAAGTGGCATCTCAACAATAGCCTTCTTTGATAATTGGGCATTTCTTATTCTAGTTAGCATGTCTGAAATAGGGTCAGTCATCATAGGTGTTATAATTAAATTACCAACTTGATTTTCTTACGCCTGGCAATTTGCCATCGTTAGCAAGCTCACGAAAACAAATTCTGCACAAACCAAACTTACGCATAAAACCACGTCTTCTACCACATTTCCAACAACGACGTACAAGACGTGTGCTGTACTTTGGTTTTCTATTTGATTTTGCAATTTGTCCTTTAGTTGCCATAACTTTTTATTAATTAATATTTTTTCGTACTCTTCTTATTTTTTTTTGAAAGGAAAACCCAAAGCCTTTAATAGGGCTAAACCCTCTTCCTTGTTGGCAGCCGTAGTAGAAATAACTACCTGCATGCCATGAATTTTATCAATTGCATCCATTTTAATTTCTGGAAAAGCCAGTTGTTCTTTAAAACCAAAACTATAGTTTCCTTGTCTATCAAATGATTTTGGAGAAATACCACGGAAATCTTTTACACGCGGCAGAGTAACATTTACCATTTTTTCCAAAAAATCATACATTCTCTTACCACGCAAAGTGACAGATGCTCCGATATCATTACCTTCTCTGATTTTAAAGTTAGAAATTGATTTCTTGGCTTTATTGTGAGTAGGAGCTTGACCACTAATAGCTGAAAGAGTTTTTATTACATTATCAATAAAAGCAGAATCTTTTGTACTCCGACCATAACCAACATTGACAGTAACTTTAGAAACTTTTGGTACTTGCATTACATTTTTGTAACCAAATTCTTCCTTCAAGGCTGGAGATACTTTTTCTTTATAAATTTTATACAATCTTGATTCCATACTTTTTTTTATTAATCAACGAATTCTCCACTTACCTTGGCAATTCTCTTTTTTGTATTACCTTCTTGTTTGAAACCAACACGAGTAGCTTTTCCGGATTTTGGATCAATCAACATCACACTACTAACATGTAATGGAGCTGGTAATTCAATTATCTGACCTTTCTCACCTTGTCGTCTTGCTTTCATGTGTTTTTTCAAAAGATTAAGGCCCTCTACCACAACATGAGATTGCCCAGTTTTTTTATTTTGCAAAATCTGAATAACCTTGCCAGTTTTTCCACTGTCTTTTCCTGTCAAAACTTTTACCTTGTCGCCTGTTTTAATCTTCATATTTTTATAATACTTCAGGAGCTAATGAAACTATTTTTTGAAAACCCTTCAAACGTAACTCTCTACCTACAGGTCCAAAAATACGGGTTGCTTTTGGCTCTTTGTTTTTTCTATCAATTACGACAGCAGCGTTTTCATCAAATCTAACATAGGTACCATCTTTTCTACGCATTTCTTTTCTTTGACGTACGATAACTGCGTGGATTACTTCACCTTTTTTAATTGCAGCTCTTGGAGCAGCTTCCTTCACAGCACAGGTAATAATATCACCTATTCTAGCATAGCGTTTTTTATAACCACCCAAAACACGGATGCACTGTAATTTCTTTGCACCGGAATTATCGGCTACTTTCAACATTGATCTAAGCTGAATCATATTATTTTACAACTTTAATTAATCTGGTTTTCTTAGTCTTACTATAGGGACGACATTCTTGAAAACTTACAGTGTCCCCTACTTTGGCAACATTCTTTTCATCATGTACAGCGTATTTTTTACTTTCAGTATATTGCTTTCTGTATTTAGAATGCATTTTTCTTATTTTTACCAAAACGCTAACAGTCTTATCTTGGGTTTTCTTTAGAACTTCACCCTCAAAACTACGACGAATAGATTTCTTTTCGTCTGCTTTTACAGTTTTAGTTGTTTTAATTTCTTCTGTCATACTTATTTAGCTTCTTCATCTACGACAACAGTTTCGGATGTAGATTTGTTATTTAACAAAGTTAAAATTTGAGCAATCGTTCTTCTTACTTTACGAATTTCAGTCACATTTTTTAATTGATTTTCTTTAGCTTTAAATTTGAGTTCTCTTAGAAGATCTCTTTTTTCTGCCAATAGATCATGCAATTCTCTCTCACTCTTATTTTGTAATTCTTTAAAATCCATATCAATTAGTCTTTTTTAATAAATTTTACACGAGTAGGCAGTTTATATCCACCCAGTATCAATGCTTCACGAGCTTTTTCTTCTGGGATACCTTCCATTTCAAACATTACTGTGCCTGGTTTTAAAGTGTAAACATAATGATCTGGAGCACCTTTACCACCACCCATAGGAACTTCAGCGCCTTTTTTTGTTACAGGTCTATCAGGAAAAATTCTGATCCAGATTTTACCACCACGACGTACATAACGAGTAAGTACACGACGTGTAGCTTCAATCTGACGAGAAGTAACCCAAGCATGATCCAACGCTACTATACCATAACTACCAAAATCTAAAGTATTGGTGCGAGTAGCAACACCTTTATTCATTCTACGTGGCTTATGCCATTTTCTGTGTTTTACTTTTTTTGGTAACAACATAATTAGTTCTTTTTATCTCTTCTTGGTCTAAATGATCTTTCTGATTTATTATTATCTTTTTTTGTATCTTTTGTTTCTTCCATTTCAGTAAATTTATCTTTTCTACCAAATACTTCGCCGTGACAAATCCAAACCTTCAAACCAATCTTACCGTAGATAGTATTTGCTTCCACAGCTGAATAATCAACGTCACTTCTCATAGTAATCAAAGGTACGGTACCAGCTTGTAATTTTTCAGTACGAGCAATTTCAGCACCATTCAATCTGCCAGCCATAGAAATCTTTACACCCTTAGCACCAGCATTCATTACTCTTTCAATTGATTGTTTTATAATACGTCTAAAAGGAATACGTCTTTCAATATCACTAGCACAAGTCTGAGCTACAATTGCAGCAGATAGTGCTGGGCTACGTACTTCTTTTATGTTCAATTTCACACGAAGTGACATTTGTAAAAATTTTCTTTCAATATCTTTTCTCAAATCATCCAGAGACTTACCACCACGTCCGATAATGAAACCAGGCTTAGCAGCAAAAATTGTAACAGTTAGATTTTTTGGACCTCTCTCAACACTAATTGAATCGATGTGAGCATCTTTAAATTTTTTCATTAAAAACTCACGGATACTAATATCTTGTTCAGCTAGCTTTGCATAATTGTTTCTCCCGAACCACTTTGAATCCCAAGTATAAATTACTTGCATTCTGTGAGCTCTTGGATGTACTTTATGTCCCATATATTATTTCTTAACTGCTTTTTTTGATTCTTCTTTGTTTTCTACTTTTTTAACTGTTTCTTTTTTTATTTCTTTACTTATAGTCTCTTCTTCAACTATTTTCTTTTCAGTTTTTTTAGCTTTTACAGCTTTCTTTTCTTCTTTTACATCACCTTCTAGAACAATAGTAACATGGCTACCACGTTTACGCAAAGGAGTAGCTCTACCCATAGCTCTTGGCATCCAACGATGCAAGGTGGAAGCTTCATCTACAAAGGCAACTTTTATTACTAGAGTATCTTCAATTAAAGAATGATTTTGTTTTGCATTGGCAACAGCAGATTGCAATAATTTCAAAATTGGACGAGCAGCATGTTTCACATTATGTTCCAATTGAATGATAGCATTTTCTACCTTTAGACCACGAATAAGATCAACCAGCAATCTAACTTTGCGGGGACTCATTCTCAAATGTTTCAATTTTGCGGTTGCTTGTTCTTTCATATTTTATAAAAAACTGTTTTAACCTTTAATATATTTATTTCTTTAGTTCTTTGGCCATTTTACCACCATGTCCACGAAATTTTCTAGTCGGAGAAAATTCACCAAGTTTGTGACCAACCATATTCTCTTCTATTATCACTTGGATAAAATCTTTACCATTGTGTATCAAAAATGTCAGACCAATAAATTCTGGAGTAATAGTACAAGCACGAGCCCAAGTTTTAATGGGGTCGGGATTGATACTATCCTTGGCTTTCATAACCTTTTTCATCACTTTCTCATCGACAAAAGGTCCTTTTTTTAAACTTCTTGACATAGATATTTAATTATTTTTTTCTCTTCTTACGTCTTTGTAAAATAAGTTTATCACTTGACTTTCCTTTCTCTCGTGTCTTCACACCAAGAGCTTTCTTTCCCCAAGGAGTCTTTGGACCACCTTTATGTCCAATTGGACTGTGTCCTTCACCACCACCATGTGGATGATCAACAGGGTTCATGTTTTTACCTTTCACAATTGGTCTCCAACCTAGCATTCTTCTTCTTCCAGCTTTACCCCATCTTACCAAACTACGATCAGAATTGGAAACAGTACCAACAGTACCCATACATTCTTTCTTTACCAATCTTACTTCACCAGAAGGCAATTTCAATTGTGCATGTTTACCTTCTGAAACTTGCAATTGAGCACCGTTACCAGCCCCACGAGCAAGTTGACCACCTTTACCAGGAGTCAATTCAACATTGTAAACAAACAAACCAACTGGGATATATTCTAATGGCATTCTATTACCTACTGTGGCTTCAATTTTTCCTTTACTAGACATTAACTTATCACCAACTTTAATTCCTTTTGGAGCAACGAAATAAGCTTTATCACCATCTGTGTATTCTACTAGAACAATTCTAGCACCACGATTTGGATCATATTCAACAGCTTTTACTTCTGCTTCCACATCAAACTTTGTACGCTTAAAGTCAACGATACGGTAAAGTCTTTTTACTCCACCACCTCTGTGACGCACAGTAATTTTACCAGTATTATTACGACCAGCTTTTTTATTCAAAACTGCAGTCAAAGACTTTTCTGGTCTTGTTTTTGTAATATCAGAAAAATCCTGAACGCTTGATTTACGTCTACCTGGAGTAGTTGGTTTGTAAACTTTTACTGCCATATTATATTAGTTCGTAGTTCTTAGTTCGTAGCCAATAGTCTTGAGTCCATTATCCGTTTTGTTTACCAGATTTCCTATGAACTGTGAACTATTGACTATAAACTATTTAAACGCCTTCATGAATATTAATAGACTGACCTTTTGGTAGAGTAATCATCGCTTTTTTCCAATCTTGTCTTCTACCAAATGTTTTACCACGTCTCATTTTTTTACCTTCAAAATTTGCTACTCTCACTCTTTTTGCAAGTACACCATAAATCTGAGCAACGGCATTTTTGATATCAACTTTGGTAGCTCCAATTGCAACTTTGAAAGTGTAAGTGTTTAAACTTTCGTTCATAGCAGCTTTTTCACTCACAATCGGACTAAGCAATACTTTATAAGCATCACCTTTGGTTTTTTTAGTTACTTTTTTAGTTGGTGTTTTCTTTTCAACTTTATCAGCAGTTTCAGTCTTTGGTGTGGTTTTTTTAGCAACTTCAACCTTAGACTCACCTTGAGCAGGAGCTTTTTGCTTTTCATCGCCAGATTCTTCTTTCTTTTTGAATTTATCAAGTAAGCTCATATTATTTAGCTAGTCTTTTTTCTAAAATTTCAACACCTTTTTTTGTTGTAATAATATATTGATGATGTAGTAAGTCAACGACATTTACGTCACTTGCTTGCTGCATATCAAGTCTTTGAATATTTCTAGTACCTAGATTCAATTTTTCGTTGCTAGCATCAGACAGCAATAGAGTAGTTTTACCAAAACCTGGTAAAGCTTTGCGTAAGTCTACCATTTCTCTAGTCTTACCACTAACTTCAAAATTTTCTAAAACGATAAATTGAGTATCTTTCACTTTTGCAGACAAACACATTCTTACAGCCAACTGATTCATTTTCTTTTGAATTTTTTGTTTATAATTTCTAACCTTTAATGGACCAAAAGTGACACCACCACCAACCCAGATAGGAGAACGGTTTGAACCATGACGAGCACGGCCGGTACCTTTTTGTTTCCAAGGTTTTTTACCACCACCACGAACATCACCTCTATCTTTTGTATGTGCCCAAGGCTCACGAGCATTGGCCATCATAGCATTGTAAATTTGGTGTACAACTTGGTTTTTTAAAGATATACCAAATACAGCATCGTCAAGTTCTAACTCACCGGTTTCTTTAGCTTCTTTATTGTATAGCTTAACTTTTGCCATATTATTTATCTTCTTTTTTAGTTTCTTTTTTTACCTCTTCTACTTTTGGTGCTTCAACTTTTTTTTCTACAGGAGTTTCTTCAGTCTTAGTCTCTTCTACCTTTTCTTCCACAGCCTCTTCTGTTTTAGTATTTTCAACAGTAATATCACCTTCGTTAGTTGAAATCAACAAAAGACCTCCACGAGCACCAGGAACAGCTCCTTTAATCAATAATTCATTATTTTCTTCGTCTATTTGTACAATTTCCAAATTCTTAACAGTAATTTGTGCATCACCCATGTGACCGCCCATACGAGTTCCTTTGAAAACGCGAGCAGCATCAGTAGCACCAATAGAACCAGGCATGCGCAATTGATCTTTATGACCATGACTTGCAGGAGAACCATGGAAACCATGTCTCTTTACAACACCCTGAAATCCTCTACCTTTTGACTTCCCCACTACTTGTACTTTTTCACCAGTAGCAAAAGTCTTAACAGTAAAGACATCTCCACGATTTAATTTATCACTATCACTAGTTCTAAAATCGCGCAAAAATCTTACGGTTAGGTTATTGTCATCTCCCAATTTTATATCTTTTAAATGTCCAGTTTTAGCTTTGTTCAAACGAAATTTCTTTTGTACACCAAAACCAATCTGCACAGCATCTTTTTTTATCTGAGTCACTACACAAGGACCAGTTTTTACACTAGTTACAGGTACAACAAGACCGTCTTCTCTGAAGACTTGTGTCATACCTTGTTTGGTTCCGATGATAAATTTCATAACAAAATGGTTTTTGTAACAAAAAACTAGAAGTGATACCTCAAAAAATACTGTTTGAAACATCACTTCTAGCCTCTATATTAATACAATATTTTGGCTTATTTTAATTAGTTTTAATAGTTCACCTCACTGTAACATCAAAAGTTCTTTCTCACAGATGTTTTTTAGCCTATATTTAGGCAAATCTTATCTGTTTGAATCGTGATGTTTTTCTTTTATTAGGATGGCAATAGTTTACCGCAAATACAAAATATTGTCAAGCTTCTTTTCTGAATCTTATCCACACTCATTTTTTGGCTAATCTAAGGTACTTTTAGATCATTTTAATCTCTACATCCACACCAGCTGGCAAGTTCAAATTCATCAAAGAATCTACAACCTTTGCATTTGGAGATAAAATGTCGATCAAACGTTTGTGAGTACGCATTTCAAATTGTTCAGCAGATGGCTTGTGTACAAAAGTAGCACGATTTACAGAAAATTTGTTCTTTTCTGTTGGCAAAGGTACTGGACCTACTACCTTAGCACCATTTCTCTCAGCTGTCTGAATGATAGTTTTGGCAGCTTGATCAATAATTTTGCTATCATAAGCACGAATTTTGACCCTTACTTTTGGACCAGCTTGTTTTTCCTCACTTGGTTTTTCAGTTGTTTTTTCTGCGGTTGTCATAAATAATATAAAAAAGAACAAGAGGAGAGGCAAATAACCTCTCCTCTTTAATTGATTTAATTAATAATTTTGGTTACTACACCAGAAGCAACGGTTCTACCACCTTCACGGACAGCAAAACGCATTTTATCTTCCATAGCAACAGGCACAATCAACTTGATATTCAAGTTTACTGTATCCCCTGGCATTACCATCTCTGTACCGTCTGGTAGAGAAACATCACCTGTAACGTCAGTAGTACGAATGTAAAACTGTGGTTTGTAGCCTGTGAAAAATGGTTTGTGACGACCACCTTCTTCTTTGGTAAGACAATAAACTTCAGCTTCAAACTCAGTGTGAGGATGAATAGTACCTGGTTTAGCCAAAACTTGGCCACGCTCTACTTCGTCTTTCTTTGTACCACGAAGTAAAATACCAGCATTATCCCCTGCTTCACCCTGATTTAAAGATTTGTTAAACATCTCTATACCAGTAACAGTGGTTTTGCTAACTTCCATACCCATACCAACCATTTCTACTTCATCACCAACTTTTACAACACCACGATCAATACGACCAGTAACTACAGTACCACGACCTTCAATTGAGAAAACATCCTCAATTGGCATCATGAAATCTTTATCAAGATCACGTACTGGTTGTGGAATAAATTCATCCAAAGTATTCAAAAGCTTCATGATTGGTTCTGCAAATTCTTCATTATTTGGATCTTCCAAAGCTTTTAGAGCTGAACCACGGATGATAGGAGTTTCATCTCCTGGGAAATCATATTTCTTTAATAAGTCTCTAATTTCTTCTTCTACAAGGTCAATAAGTTCTGGATCAGATACTTGATCAACTTTGTTCAAGAAAACAACAATATGAGGCACACCAACTTGACGAGCAAGCAAGATGTGTTCACGAGTCTGAGGCATAGGGCCGTCAGCAGCTGATACTACAAGAATAGCACCATCCATTTGAGCAGCACCTGTGATCATATTTTTTACATAATCAGCATGACCTGGACAATCAACGTGAGCATAATGACGTTTTTCAGTCTGATACTCAACATGGGCTGTAGCAATAGTAATACCACGAGCCTTTTCCTCTGGAGCGGCGTCGATTTCATCAACACCTTTGGTTTGAGCGATCAAACCTTTAGCACCGGCTACCTTCAAGATAGCGGCGGTAAGAGTAGTTTTACCATGGTCTACGTGACCAATAGTACCTACATTCACGTGTGGCTTTGAGCGATCAAAGATTTCTGCCATACGATAAGATTTTTCCGCACTACTCACGAGTGGTCGCAGCAGTTTTGTAATCCAGCGGGATTTGTTTTAGGCTATATTTAGCCAAATTTGTATATTAATAAAAACGCGTATTTTTACGCGTCATAATTATATACAAAAACGTAAATTAAGTCAAGGGGATAGTGTGGGGACATATCCCCCAATCCTGAGTGAGCGTAGCGAAATGAAGGATCCCGTTGCTAAGCATATATAATATTGATTTAAAAAGCCCTCAAATTTCTAATTTCTAATTCACCTAATTTCTAATAAATTTTTAAATCCAAATCAATTTCTAATTACCTAATGCATAAATATACACAAAAACTTAGCAACTACTTGACAAACATCTCTCTCTCTCTGGTTAAATAAACTCATACGAAATAACACCCGCAAGGGAGGGAGACAAACTGTGAAACTTATCGTTGTGTTCTACATCAGTGAGACAGGAGAGCGCGTCTACATCGTCCACAACGAGCAACAGTTGGACGACTTCAAGAACGGCACTCTCGGGAGACACATCCTTGAAACCACTGAGGTGGACCTCGGATCAATGGGTCTCGAGACCGGCGACATCACGGACACAGGATTCGGCAAAATGCTGTTGGCCGTCTGCCATGCCGGCAAACGAGTCGGTGCCAAAGCTCCGATCCGTGCCTGGTTCGACACCTTGCCGCGTGGCTCGGTCGTCATGATCGAATCCACCAGCCACATCCGCCAGGAACTGATGCTCCCTTGGATCGAAATGCCGGATAAGCTCGAGGGTGCAGGTTTCACCCAAGATGCCTACTCCGGAAAAGACCCCGCGTACAAAGATGGCCCGCCGGGTCAGAGCTTCAAGCCGTGTGATCCGGACAACATCCCTGACCTCTACGACGTCATCCCTCGGGAGATGCTCGAACAACTGCAACGCTTCAACTGCCTGATCATCCAAATCGGCATGCACGAGGACCATCGCCACGGCAACTAGGCCACACCCACCCGACCCGCTCTTTCCTACCCAATAGAGTCCACAAGGAGGGACTCATTCAAAAGACCAGGATTTATTCCTGGCTTTTTGTTTTATTTTTCTACACAGCAACTCATCCCCCTTTCCCCCTTCTCTTAGCAAGAGAAGGGGGCATACAATATAAAATGTTTTATCTTTTCCCCTCTCTTTCTAAGAGAGGGGTCAGGGGTGAGTTCCAACGTACAAAAAAACCACAACTTATTCGTGGTTTTTTGTTTATTTAAAATTATTTTGTTAGCAAGCAACCCCTCCACCCTTCGGGCACCTCCCCTTAGAATGGGGAGGGAGTATGGTAAGCAAATCCCCTTCCCTTTCTAAGGGAAGGGTTAGGGATGGGTTGCGTTATATTAAAAAAAACCACCTAATTAGAGTAGTTTATTCTTTATTCATTATCCCTTTGGTTATACTGGCTCCTCATAAAACACCGGTTCACTCTCGTCATCTTCTTCCAAAGGTTCTTCTTGCCAACCTTCTATACTATTTTCTGATTTAAAAGGAATTTCATTTAACCCTTCACTGGGCACAGGTAAATTTCCAGTGATACTTTCCTCTCCTACTGCCTCATAGTTAATATCAAAATCTGGAATATCATCAATCTTAATCTCATCTGTATTACCAAAATCTGGTTTTAAATCCCAGTCTTCTTCATCTCCATTCTCATCTTCATCTAAATCAAAAAGACAATCTTCACTTTCAAAATCTGACTTTTCATCATCAAACAAATCAGCAGAATGACCATAACGATTTTGCACTACATCCCCTGCAGTATGCCAGTCAGCTGGATGATAATCTACTCCAGAAAATGGATCGAAAGGGCCTTCTTCTTTCATCTCACTGTCTAAAATATTTTCTCTTTCCCACTGTTCATCTAGTTCTTTGTCGGCACGCCACTTGGCAATATCACGATTTATTTGATCAAGTAATTCACCCTCAGACATACCGCGAACATCTCGCCTACCCCAATCACTGTGTTCATTACAGTCATTATAAAAATTCTGATAATAATCATGTTGTCCTAAATCTCTTTCATCCAAAATATCTTCATACTGATCTATAGACATGACAACTACATCGTGGCCTTCTACAGGGTCATGTATTATAAGTCTATCCCCTGTTCTCTGGGCTAGATTGAATAGACGATCATATGAACACATATTTTTTCATTTAAAATTAGTAATCTAATTATATAAGGTTATTTAAAATGGGTCAAGGGCTTATTCACCTAACCACCTTACCACTTGACCACTCGACCACACTTCACTTTTTCAACAAACCACTCCCGCAAAACGAGAGTGGTAAGGTGATTAAGTGGTTGGGTGACAAAGTAATTTTACAAATCTTCTCCATCAACATAAACCTCACCATCATCCACTGTCACAATCCTATCCCATCTAAAGTTAAGGGAGTTAAAGATAGTTTCATTTGGTATCCATCTTTTTATGGTAGTATTGTTTTGTG
>CAZRUM010000002.1:0-45551 GCA_964603435.1 uncultured Gammaproteobacteria bacterium
ATAAAATTTTGTGGGGCAGATCGTGGAGTGACTGGTTCTTGTCATTTACTCCAGACAGAGAAGTATAAAGTCCTAGTTGATTGTGGGATGTTTCAGGGTGGAAATTTTAATCAAGGGAAAAATCATGATGATTTTCCTTTCAATGCCTCTGAAATAGACGTCTTACTAGTTACTCACGGACATTTGGATCATGTTGGACGTATTCCCAAATTAATTAAAGATGGATTTCAAGGTAAGATTTGGATGACCAAGGCAACCTGCGAATTTGCTTATTTGATTTGGGTGGATGCTTGGCATATCATGAAAGAAAATCACAAGCGATATGGTTCGCCAATTTTATTTGATGAGACTGATATTGCTACCGCGCAACAATTTTGTGAAGGTATTGAATATGATAAAGAAATAGAAGTAATGCCTGGAGTGAAAGCTGTGTGGAAAGATGCTGGACATATTTTTGGTTCAGCTTTTATAGAGGTAACTGCCGATGGAAAGAAAATTGCTTTTTCAGGAGACATTGGGAATGAAGGTGTTCCAATTTTAAAAGATACCGATAAACTAAGTTCTGATATTGATGTATTGCTCTGTGAGTCTACCTACGGAGACAGAATCCATGAGACACCAGATGTTCGGCGTGAGGTAATTTTGAAATTAATTAAAGAAGGTGTTGCAAAAGGCGGAACAATAATGGTTCCAGCATTTTCTTTGGAGCGTACACAAGAATTTTTGTATGAATTAAATAAACTGGCTGAATACGATAAGAAATTACCAGACATGCCAATATTTCTAGATAGTCCTTTGGCTATTCATGCTACAGCTGTTTATAAAAAATATCCTAAGTATTATGATGAAGAAGCGATGCGTTTGCATTTGGTCGGAGATGATTTTCTAGATTTTCCAAATCTGCAAATGACAGAAACAAAAGAAGAATCCAAAAAAATAAACCATGTACCAGGACCAAAGATGATAATTGCTGGATCTGGAATGATGAATGGTGGGCGTATTATTCATCATGCTTTTAGATATGTACCAGATCCAAATTCGACTTTGATAATTGTAGGTTATCAAGCTAAGGGTACTTTGGGTAGAAAGTTGTACGAGGGGCATAAGGAGGTAAAAATATTTAAGCAAGATGTAAAAGTAAATTGTACTGTAAAGGCTATTGGTGCATTATCTGCTCACGGTGATCAGGTAAAACTTTTGGATTGGGTTGGAAGTGGAGGCAATGTTCCTAAAAAAATATTTTGTGTGCATGGTGAGGAGCATGCCGCTGTAGAACTGTCGCATCGTTTACGTGATAAATATAAAGTAGAGACGTTTGTACCAGAAGAGGAAGAGGAAGTCGAAATTTAAAAAAATAAAAAAACTGTCTAAATGGCAGTTTTTTTTGTTTTTAGTAGGCTTGAAAATTTATAATTTGTATGATATAGTTTTCCATGTTGTATGAATAAATTTAAACTAAAAGCACCCTATAAACCAGCTGGTTCTCAGCCAAAAGCGATAAAGTCGCTTGTTTCAGGTTTGAGGAAGGGTTTTGAAAAACAAACTTTGCTTGGTGTGACTGGCTCTGGGAAGACTTTTACGGTTGCCAATGTAATAGAACAAACACAATTGCCGACTTTGGTGATTGCTCACAACAAGACTCTGGCAGCCCAGCTTTGTAATGAATTTCGTGAATTTTTCCCAGATAATGCCGTGGAATATTTTGTATCATATTATGATTATTATCAGCCAGAGGCATATATGCCAGGCAGTGATACTTATATAGAAAAGGAAGCACAGATAAATGAAGAAATAGATAGATTGCGTCATGCTTGTACTCAGGCTTTGATTGCACGCAAAGATGTCATTATTGTGGCTAGTGTGTCTGCAATTTATTCGCTTGGTTCACCAAAAGAATATGAAAAAATTGTTTTGCATTTGGAAAAGAATCAAAAGTTAGATCGCCGTGGTATGATGGCGCAGCTCATTGATATGCAATTTACACGTACCAATCTCGATCTAAAACGTGGTCAGTTTCGTATGCATGGTCAGGTTTTTGAAATAATGCCGATTAATGAAGAAAAAATTTATCGTTTTGAAATTTCAAATAAAATTGATCTGATAGAACTGGTTGACCCAATAACTAGAAAAGTAAAAGCAGAACTTCCCGATGCTTGGTTTTTTCCTGCCAAACATTATGTGGTGTCTGCAGAATCAAGAGAAAAAGCTTTTGGTAAAATAAAAGAAGAATTAAAAATACGTCTAGAATATTTAAAAAAGAAAGGTAAAGTTTTGGAATATGAAAGGTTAAAGCGAAAAGTAAAATATGATTTGGAAATGATAAAAAATATAGGTTATTGTAGTGGAATAGAAAATTATTCGGCTGTTTTTGAGGATAGACAGTCCGGTACACCTCCTTTTACACTACTCGATTATTTCAAACATAGTTCAGAAGATTTCCTTACAATTATCGACGAATCACATGTCACTGTCCCACAAATTCGTGGAATGTACAATGGTGACAAAGCTAGAAAAGAAACTCTTATTGAACACGGATTTCGTTTGCCAAGTGCTTTTGACAATAGACCTCTTAAGTTTCCTGAGTTTGAAAAAAGAACCAAGCGGGTTATCTATACTTCTGCTACCCCATCTGAATATGAAATAAAAAATAGTGATAAAGTGGTAGAGCAAGTTGTGCGCCCTACAGGTCTAATAGATCCGGAAATTGTTATTCGTCCTGTAACCGAGAGACCTGGTAAAAACAAATCTCAAATTGAAGATTTACTTATTCGTATTGATGAGCGAGTAAAAAATAAGGAAAGAGTGTTGGTGACTACACTTACAAAGAAAATGGCAGAAGATCTAAATGATTATTTGCGTGATAAGAAAATTAAAGCATTATATCTGCATAGTGATATAAAAACTATAGAGCGTATTGATATTATTACAAAACTTCGTAAAGGTGAAATAGATGTGTTGGTGGGAGTTAATCTACTACGTGAAGGTTTGGATATTCCAGAGGCATCGCTCGTGGCGATTCTCGATGCTGATAAAGAAGGTTTTCTTCGTAATGAAACTAGTCTAATTCAAACTATTGGTCGTGCAGCTAGAAATGTAAATGGACAGGTGGTAATGTATGCAGACAAAATTACAAAATCAATTGAGAAAGCTATTAGTGAAACTGACCGTCGTCGTAAAGTTCAGCTGGCTTATAATAAAAAACATAATATTACACCAAAGACAATTCAGAAAAGTATTAAAAATATTTTGGAAGAGTTTGGTATTTCTTCTACTAAAGCCAAAAATGTTGCCAGAGGAAAAAGAAAAAAACAATTATTACAGTTGGATCTGGCAGGGGATGGGCGTCCTTTGAAAGAAATTATAAAAGATAAAGAAGATAAAATGAAAGAAGCTGCCCAGAATCTGGAATTTGAACTAGCGGCGATTCTGAGAGATGAGTTGCGGGAGTTGAGGAGAATTAAATAATAAGTAATCAAAAAAATACCTATGTAGGTATTTTTTTGATTGTCCTCCTTTCCTCCTTGGTGTGTTTGAACAATCGGTGAATGAACGTGGAGATGTCTACTTGTCTGAATGGACGAGTAGGTGCGACGGATTTGTCGCGAGGTGGGTTAGCCCCCAGTGGTCACCATCTGCAGTCCGATGTAGGCCTTGAGGTGGGCGATGTTCCGGCCGTGCATGTTGAGCACCTCCTCGTGCAGATTGTGCGCGATGATGGCGCGAGCTACAGCGGCCAAGATCTCCCCCTCTCTCTGCATGTTGTAGTATTCGGCGACGTGGAGGAGTGCGTCCTTGAGACACTGAAGTCCCTTTTTGGGCACGGTGCACTTCTTGGTCATGTACAAGACCACACAGAGTGCACTTCTCTTCTCTCTTTCAGTGGTCCTCATCTCCTCGAGATGAGGCTGGTTGTCTTGACCAGCTTCGAGGAGAATTTCGGTCACTGTTTGATGGAATGGTTTGAATTCGGGCATGGTCTACACCCCTTTCTTGTAGGGCAATGGTTGTCAATATATCTAAATTAGCAAAAATATTGACTTTTGTCAACCTTATCCACCGATTGACAACTCATACTAATGTAGTATAATTAGCACATTGTTCTTTCTTTTATATACCTACCTATAAACCCCTTTGAGAGGGGCTTTTGGTGTGTCTACAAAATTATGGAAAATAAAATAACAATTCGTGGAGCCAGAGAACACAACTTAAAAAATGTGGATCTTGAGTTGCCACGAAATAAAATGATAGCGTTTACAGGTTTGTCTGGGTCTGGAAAATCTAGTTTGGCTTTCGATACTATTTTTGCTGAAGGACAGAGACGGTATATAGAGTCTTTGTCTGCTTATGCTCGTCAGTTTCTTGGTGGTATGAATAAACCAGATGTGGACGAAATAGATGGATTGTCTCCAGCAATTTCTATTGACCAAAAAGCTCATAGTGCTAACCCGCGCTCGACAGTAGCGACTATCACGGAGATTTATGATTATCTGCGTGTGCTTTTTGCTAGGGTAGGAAAACCGTACTGTCCGGTTTGTAATACAAAGATAGACAAGATGACGACTGACGAAATGAACGAGCAAATTTTGAAAAGTTTTAAAAAAGATACCAAGAAAAAAAATAGTGAGATTATTATTCTTGCACCGGTTGTTCGTGGTAGAAAAGGGGAGTATTACCAGATGCTTTATGATATGTACAATACTGGTTTCCTAGAAGTAAGGGTTGATGGAAAAATGAAAAGTTTGAAAAATAAAATTGTACTCAAGAAAAATTTTAAGCATACAATTGAGATTGTGGTTGATAAAATAGCAACACTTTCTACAAAAGAAGGCAAAGATAGAATGGCCGAAGCAGTAGAAACTGCGGTAGATTTGTCAGATGGTTTGTGTACAGTAATTTTCCCAAATGAAAAAGAAGAGATTTTTAGTACAGAATATTCTTGTCCAAAGGATGGTTTTAGTTTTCCAGAAATAGAACCAAGGATGTTTAGTTTCAATAGCCCATATGGATATTGTGATTATTGTACCGGTCTTGGTACCAAAAGTTTATTTTCAGAAGAAGTTTGTCCAAAGTGTGAAGGAAAGAGACTAAATAAAAATGCCTTGTCTGTAAAAGTGAATAAGAAAAATATTTGGGAGATTACAAATCTAACTATTGCTGAGGCTAGAGTCTTTTTCAATGAAATTCTTGATCACCTGAGTGAAAAAGATTTGGAAATTTCTAGTGCAGTGCTAAAAGAAATTTCCAATCGTCTTCAGTTTATGTTTGAAGTCGGTTTGCATTACCTTACGCTCAATAGAAGAGCAGGTACTATGTCGGGTGGTGAGGCACAGAGAATAAGACTGGCTTCACAAGTTGGTACACGTTTGGTGGGTGCTTTGTATGTTTTGGATGAACCAACAATTGGTTTGCATCAAAAAGATAATGATAGATTGGTTTCTACTTTGCGTAGTCTGTGTGACGTAGGTAATACTATCATTGTAGTAGAACATGACGAGGATACAATCTTGGCAAGTGATTGGGTGGTGGATATTGGTCCAGGTGCTGGAACTCACGGAGGAGAGATTGTTTATTCTGGTCCCTTAAGTACAATGTTGAACGAAACGAATCCGCCAGCTGGCGGAGGAGTGAAGTCGAAACATCCCGATGTAAAACAACGGGATCCTTCGACTACAACTTCCTCTTCGTTTCACTCAGGGTCAGTTTTCGCTCAGGATGAAAACTTTGGCTGTAAATTAATTGGTAGTGGAAAAGATTCTCTTACAGGAAAATATTTGCGTGGAGAAAAGAAAATTGAAATCCCAGCCAAGCGTAGAAAAGTAGATAATCATACCCCAAAAATTAAAATAAAAAAAGCAGCCGAGCATAATCTAAAAAATATTAATGTAGATATTCCATTGCGTCGTTTGGTTTGTCTGACAGGTGTGTCTGGTTCTGGGAAATCAACCTTGATGCATAAGATTTTGTATCGTGCGGTTGCAAACAGAGTAAATTATCATGGGCGTGTACCAGCTGACAAAAGAAAACAAACTGGCAAACACAAAGAAGTATTAAATACAGAGTACATTGATAAAATTATTAAGATTGATCAAAAAGCAATTGGTAGATCACCAAGATCAAATCCTGCCACATATACTGGCACGTGGACATATATCCGCGATCTTTTTGCTTCTACTCCAGAGGCAAAGATTCGTGGTTACAAAACTGGTAGGTTTAGTTTCAATCGTCCTGGCGGTAGGTGTGATCATTGTGAGGGTAGGGGAACATTAGAAATTCAGATGCATTTTCTTCCGAGTGTAGAGATTGTTTGTGATGTTTGCAAAGGAAAAAGATTCAATCAAGAGACTCTACAAATTCATTACAAGAAAAAAACTATTGCTGATGTCCTCGACATGACAATAGAAGAAGCGGAAGAATTTTTTCGTGACATTCCATATATTTATGATAAACTAAAAATGTTGAATCAGGTTGGACTAGATTATCTTACGCTTGGTCAGTCTGCCAAGACTCTTTCTGGTGGTGAGGCACAGAGAACAAAACTAAGTAAGGAACTTGCCAAGAGAAATACAACCAAGACCTTGTATCTGTTAGACGAGCCAACCACTGGTTTGCATTACGAAGATGTAAAAAAATTAATTAAAGTTTTGCAGGATTTGGTTTCTAAAGGAAATACTGTCATGGTAATTGAGCATAATCTTGATGTTATCAAGTGTGCTGACTGGATTATTGATCTAGGACCAGAGGGTGGAGATAAGGGTGGGGAAGTGGTAACAACCGGAACACCAGAGCAGGTTGCAATGTCAGGTTTTAGTTATACTGGTAAATATTTAAAGCGTGTACTTAAATAAATTTTAAATTTTTTAATAATGTCTAATAGAACACAGATTGAACGAATTAAACTAATTAGAACTAATTCGTTTATATTCGTTAGATTAGTTTTATTCGTGTTCTATTAATTGTCTAGGTAATTGGTTTATAAATTATAGTATGGTTAATCTAGAGAATAAAATTAAATCGTTTTCATCTGAGCCTGGAATATATCTCTTCTTTAATAAAAAGAAAGAGCTTGTTTATGTTGGGAAAGCAACAAATCTGCGAGCACGAGTGAGAAGTTATTTCGCAGGAGCAAAAACCTCACGTCCGATAGAACAAATGATTCACCAGGTCGAGAATATTAGAATAAAACAAACTGACAGTGTTTTGGAAGCTATAATTCTAGAAGCTAATTACATTAAAAAATTTAGACCAAAGTATAATGTTGATTTGAAGGATGATAAGTCGTGGAACTATATCGTGATAACCAAAGATAGTTATCCTAAAGTTAAGACGATTCGTGCACATGAGCTGGGCGATGTTCTAAATGTTGAAAGTATTAAAAATGTTGTAAATGATAAACAATTACAACAGTTAGAACAGGTAAAACAATTTCAACACGTATTCGGCCCTTATCCTGGATTAAACACAAAAGCGACCATGAGATTACTTCAACGTCTGTTTTATATCTCTACTTGCAGGTCAAATGCAAAGCGGGCTTGTCTTTATCACCAGATGGGACAATGCCTTGGTGTTTGTACGGGGGAGATCACGTCAGCAGAATATAAAAAGAAAGTAATAAGCCCACTGGTAAAATTTTTACGTGGAAATAAAAAAGGTTTGATACGAGATCTGATTAAAAAAATGAAAGTGGAAAGTAAAGAACAGAATTTTGAAGAAGCGGGGAGACTGCGAAATCAAATAAAAGCCTTGGAGAGAATTCACGATATTGCGTTGTTGAATAAAAGTTTTACAGTAGAGACGAGCCTTGGCGCGTCTCAAAAGTACAAAGTACAACGCGTAGAAGGATACGACATTTCAAATCTAGGTGATACCGGAAAAGTAGGAAGTATGGTTGTATTTGAAAATAATTACCCAAACAAATCACAATATAGAAAATTTAAAATTAAAAATGTTGTGGGACAGAGTGATGTTCATTGTCTGGCAGAAATGCTTGAGCGAAGACTAAAACACAAAGAATGGAAAATGCCAAATGTATTTTTGATAGACGGTGGTAAACCACAAGTAAATACTACCAAGAAAATTTTAAAAGAAAATAATATTAAAATACCAGTGGTAGGAATTGCCAAAGGTCCAGACAGAAAAAAGAATGAAATACACATTGATTTCACAGATTATAAAAAAGATTCCACAGATAAAAAGAATTTTATAGAATGGGTTTACAAAAATACCAAGCTTCTTATACAAGTCCGAGATGAGGCGCATAGGTTTGCGATAAAATATCAGAGAAGTTTGAGAAAAATAAAATAAAAAAATCCCGCCAAATAGGCGGGTTTTGTTTGAGAAGGGCGCCATGATGGTGATCGGGTGCGCTCCGTCTGCTACATTGTAGCATTGGTGCGACGCCGAGGGCACCGAAGGCCATCGGCACATCCGTACATCCGAAGATGTTTGGAATCAAGATCGCCGATCGTTAGAAACATCATGGCTGAATTAAACTTATCATATATTGAATATTTTGTCAAGGTGTATATTCATAAAAAAATCCCGCCAATTAGACGGGTTTTGTTTGAGAAAGAGGGGGTGGGCAAATTCCCCCGGGTGAGCAAGCTCGCCCTTCATACACATCTTGTTACCACTTTTCAGCAGAGAGTGACCAAGGTCGCGCCCATTCACTCTGCAAGAGTATGTATTTGCCCTGCCTGCTGGAAGCAAGAAAAGAGTACATCCACTTTTGGTATACTACGTTCAATGTCAAAAAGGCAGTTAGCTCACGCGATCGCTACTTACCCTCCCAGCCTTGCTTATTTAGATGATAGCATAAAAAAATATTTTGTCAAGGTCTGTATCTGCATAATAAAAAATCTCCTTAGATAGGAGATTTTTTATTGGCTATATTTACAAGTTTTATAAATATAGTTTTGGTGGGAGTCTGGGTAGACTCCCGAAAAAAGATCGAAAGAGAAGGAGCAAAAAAGGGGAGGGACCCCGGCGGGTGAGAGAGGTCACTCGCCGGAGCTTCCCCAGAGGTGATCTAGGATGTGGTAACCCTCCGCGGTTGGAACAGTGTGGACCGTGGGGGTGTATTCCTAAAACACCTCAGGCGTCGACGAATCATGAACCCTCCGACGTCTGAATATGATTTTACAGTCTTTTTTTATTTTAGTCAAGACTTTTTGTTTGGATATAAAAAACCAGCCGTAGAGGCTGGTTTAGTTGGGGAGGGACACCAGACAGTAGAACGTGTTCTAACTGTCGGGGGATAAATCAAGGAGGATATTTTGTTCCTCAGATTTTGATTTCTTATCCCACTGTCTGGTGTTAGAGAAAGCGGTGTTGACTGAAGGAATGTGTGGGGGTATTTGCAATGGTTTTATGGTAGGGTTGATAGCTTTGCCTCCCTTAGAGGTCTTTTCCGCTTCCCCCTATTTGGTTGAACCGTTGAGATAAGATTGGGTAGAATATCCCAACGACTACTCCGGTATGTACCATAACAGTCTATTTTTTTATAGTCAAATTTTTATTTTTTAAATTACTGTGGATAAGTGGGGATTGGGGGTTGCGGAGGTATTAAAAGTGGGGTATAATGGTTGTACGTGGGGATTTATGGGGAAAATGCCTGTCTCCCTATAAATTAAAAAAACTAGTGTTAACTCGTGTTAAAATTAGCGATTTGTGTTTATCGGAGAATATACACACAACCTAGATGAAAAAGGGCGACTTGCAGTACCTAAAAAGTTCCGCACCGTTCTTTCCAAAGGCGCAGTTGTAACCAGAGGTTTGGATAACTGTCTATTTTTGTACACCAAAGATGAATGGAAGAAATTAGCTGATAAACTTTCTGCTCTACCTTTTTCACAGGCCAACAGTCGTGCCTTTGCTCGTCTTATGCTGGCCGGAGCGATGGATGTAAAAATTGATAAGCAGGGTAGAGTCATGTTACCAGAATATTTACGTAAGTATGCTACTTTAAAAAAGAATATTGTTGTGGCCGGTCTATACAACCGTCTAGAACTTTGGGATGACAAGGCTTGGGAACAATACAAAGTAAGAACAGAAAAAGATAGCAATGCTATTGCTGAAGAGATGTCTGATCTAGGAATATAGTTTATAAATTTCTAATTGATCTAATTCACCTAATTTCTAATAAAAATATCAATTGACAAATTTAGAAATTAAATATTTGAAATTTTATTAGGTGAATTAAAAATTAGAATAATTAGAAATTTGCAACATATGCGTCATGTACCAGTATTATTAACCGAAATATTAGATGCATTACAACTAAAACCTGGTAGTAATGTAATAGATTGTACTTTGGGTGACGCAGGACATAGTGAAGAGATATTAAAACTAACTGCCCCAGATGGAAAATTGTTAGGTATAGATGCCGATGTAGAAGCAATTTTACGAGCCAAGCAATATTTGTACGAATTTGAAGATAGAATAGTTTTGGTAAGAAATAATTTTACAGATTTAAAAAAGATTGTAGAAGAAAATAAGTTTGTTGCAGTAGAGGGAGTACTTATGGATTTTGGTTGGTCTTCTCCTCAGTTTGAAGAGCGAGGTAGAGGATTTAGTTTCAAAAATGAAACTGAGCCTCTAGACATGAGATATGACAATAACCAAAGCAATGCTATTACTGCAGAATATTTATTAAATGATTATTCAGTAGATGAATTGAAAAGAATTTTTGTAAAATATGGTGAAGAAAGATTTGCGAAAGATGTCGCCGTAGGAATAGTTAATTTCAGAAAAAAAAGGGATATAAAAATAGTAGGGGATTTAGTTAATATCATTTTGGAAGTTTATAGAAAAAAGCTAAAAACAGAAAAGGAAGTTCCATGGGTAGGTGGTTTGCATCCAGCTACCAAAGTGTTCCAAGCTCTACGCATGGTTGTTAATAACGAACTAAAAGTAATAGAGAATGTTTTGCCCCAAGCTGTAGAGGTACTTTCTACTGGTGGTAGGTTATTAGTTATCACTTTTCATTCTTTGGAAGATTCTATAGTTAAACATTATTTCAAAAGCCAATCTGGCAAGACCATAAAAATAATTAATAAAAAACCTATCATAGCAACAGAGGAAGAAGTGAAAAATAATCCTCGTGCTAGATCAGCGAAATTAAGAATTATAGAAAAAATATGAACACATACACAAATAAAAACAAAACAATGAGACAAAGAAAAATGGCCGTTAGACAATGGCTACTTAGTACTAGTTTTAGGGCGGGTTTGCTTGTTGTGATTGCTTTTTTTGGAATAATGTATGTGGCTCAAACTAGCTCCGCCTCTACCAAAGGTTATGAAATTAGAGATATTGAGAAGCAGCTTCAGACTCTAGAACAAGAAAATCAAAAACTGGAATTTGAAATTGCCACTCACAGATCTATGCAAAGTATCCAAAGTAGATTGCAAAATACAAATTTAGTTGTTGCTGATAATATGGAATATGTAACTTTGGTGGGTACTGCAGTGGCACGTCGCTAACTCACTTAACTACTTTACCACCTGACCACTTTACCACTCCCATTTATGGGAGTTTTGTTTTATTTATGGTATAATAATTTAAGATTTATCTCCGTAGAGAGATGCCCTGTGGGTATGATTTTAGATTTAGAATTTTAATATGTGGATTTTAGTTATACAACGCATCACATTGGAATTTTTGTTTGATTTGGTTTATTTTCCAATCTGGTGGTATACCGGCGGAATAAAACACGCGGGTGGTTTTTGTTTTCATTTGGTACAGCTTGGCAATGCTCGTCTGGCACCTGCTTTGTGGGTAAAAAATATATTTGTACCGATGTTTGGGCAGACTGATATACAAGGCAGATTGGTGAGTGTTCTTATGCGTTTTTTAAATATTATTTTTAGAACAATTGCGTTGTTGATTTGGATGGTTGTGGTTGCTTGTGTTTTTACTTTGTGGTTAATCTTGCCTGTAGTAGTTGTTTATATGTTAATGCGTTCACTGTCATAGTATGGGAGAACAAAAACCACAACTAAATATCTTACAATGCCATACCTGTGGAGGTGCAGGTTATGTTAATTATCGCAAATGTTCAGAATGTAATGGTATGAGTATTGGTCAGATGAAAAAAGGTAAGTTTTTATATTGGGGTGAACCTCTTACTCGCTATCATATTAGTATTAGAAAAGCGAGACGAGTTTTAAATAAAATTAGAATTATTGGTGCCTTAGTTTTTGGCTTAGGTTTTCTTTGTTTTTTCTTTTGGAATCTTTATAAAAAAGATGCTTGGGTAGAAGTTTTCACAGCAGATTTTTGGTTGGGTGATAATTTTTATGTTAGTTTATTGTGGTTGAGTTTGATAGCATTTGCTTATCTTTTTTATCGTTTGTTAATTTCAGGTAGAGTTCAAGAAACTGTTGAAATGAGAGGTTATGGTCAAAAAGAAGTAGTGCCAGAGTTTGCCCAACCTCAAGTGATACAGACTTGGTTAGAAGTAACAAAACTACGTCGTAAAAATAAAAAAGACATTGCTGACGTTTTTACAAGTGAAGCTAGGCAGGTTCTGGAGCAAGCTTATCTGCAAGCAGAAAAAAATCAAAATGAAGAGGTTACAGTGTGGCATATACTTTATGCTTTGCTCGCTTCATCAAAAATAGCGACTGTATTTTTGCGTATGCAAATTCCAATCAAGAAACTTCAAGCTCATATTGCCAAAGAATTCAAAACTAGCGACAAAGATACATTACCAAGACTATCTGACGATTTGCAACAAATTTTATTTCAATCTTACAGTTTGGCTTATGAAAAACGTCAGGAATATGTAAATGTGACAGAGCTTTTAGTGGCAACTGTGCGTCAATCAGAAAAGATTCAGGAGTTGTTGTATGATTTGAAAATTGATAGAAACAAACTTGATAATGTCGTAGAATGGTTGCGTATTCGTGAACATCTTAGAGTTCAATATCAAAAATTCAAAAAAGTAGCAGCTCGTCGGAGTAAATATGGTATGGACAGAGCGATGACAGCTGTAGCTACACCATATCTAAATAGTGTCAGTCAAGATCTTACGATGGCTGCCAAGTTTGGTCAGCTCTATCCTTGTGTAGCCAGAGAGGAAGAGATGGCTGAGGTTTTTCGTATTATAGAAGGTGGACAGCAGAGTGTGGTTTTGGTGGGTGAACATGGAGTAGGAAAGATGAGTATTATAGAGGGTATTGCTCAGCGTATGGTAGAAGATGATGTACCAGACAGATTGAAAGATAAACGTTTAGTTCAGCTGTCTACCTCAGCTTTGCTCGCTGGTACGACTGTTAGCGGTGCCCAAGAGAGGATTATTCGCATTATGACTGAAGTGGGTAAAGCTAAAAATATAATTTTGTTTATAAATAATATTCATGATCTATCTGGTGTGACCGAGACTGGAGGAGAAGGAGTAGATATCTCCGAGACTTTGGCAGAATATTTGGGACCAGGAAAATTTTTGACTTTTGCGACTTCTATTACTAGTAATTTCAATCAACAGGTGGTAAACACAGAGCTTGGTGGAGTGCTGTCAAAAGTAGAAATAAAAGAAATGAATGAAAATCAAGCTATTCAAGTCCTTGAATCAAAAGCTGGTAGCATAGAATACAAACATGATGTTTTGTTTTCTTACGGAGCTCTCGAAGCTTGTGTAAAATTATCAGGAAAATTTTTGCATGATAATAATTTGCCAGATTCGGCTATAAATATAATGACCGAGACGGCTAGTTTTGCACATAACAAAGGTGGTAATAGTTTTGTGACTTCAAATGATGTGGGAGAAATAATTTCTAAAAAAACTGGTATTCCTGCTACAAACATAGCAGAGGATGAGGGTGATAAATTGGTTCGTCTGGAAGATACTATGCACGAGCGTATGGTTGGTCAAAATGATGCTGTAAAGCTCGTGGCTGATGCTCTTCGTCGGGCTAGAGTAGAGATAAGATCACAAAAACGTCCAATTGCCAATTTTCTTTTCTTGGGGCCGACTGGTGTAGGAAAAACTGAACTTGCCAAAACAATTGCGGATGTATACTTTGGTGGCGAGAAAAATATGATTAGAATTGACATGAGTGAATATCAAGACAAGAGTGGTATTTATCGTCTGATTGGTCAACCAGGCCAGCAAGGCAGTGGTATTCTTACTGAAGCAGTTCGTCAAAAACCATTTTCTTTAGTTCTGTTAGATGAGTTAGAAAAAGCTGATCCAGATGTTTTGACTTTATTTTTACAGGTGTTCGATGATGGTAGGCTGACAGATAGTACTGGTAGAGTAATTGATTTTACCAATACAATTATAATTGCCACTTCT
This sequence comes from uncultured Gammaproteobacteria bacterium, assembly GCA_964603435.1. Classification (GTDB taxonomy): domain Bacteria; phylum Patescibacteriota; class Patescibacteriia; order Magasanikbacterales; family UBA922; genus CAZRUM01. Next base: position 14,297 of record CAZRUM010000002.1, read on the forward strand.
AATGCTGGGACTAACTTTGTGCAAGATCAATTGGTGCAAGGTGTTTCTCTAGAAAGTATTCGTCAACAACTTATAAAAGCAGAACTGAAAAATTATTATCGTCCAGAATTTATTAATCGTTTTGATGGTGTGGTATTATTTAGCCCACTAAATCGTGAAGAGATAAAACAAATTGCTGGATTAATGTTGAAACGTGTCGGAAAAAATTTAGAAAAGCGTGGTGTCACTTTGCAAGTAGAGGATTTAGCCCTAGATGCATTGGCACAAGTTGGTTTTGATCCAGAGTTTGGGGCCAGGCCAATGAGAAGGGCAATTCAAGATATGGTAGAAAATAAATTGGCCGATTTAATTTTACAAAACAAACTGCAACGTCGTGATGTTTTGATTTTGGGTAAGGGGTGCGAGATAAGGATTGAGAAAGCGAAATAAAATAGTTTTATTACCCAGCCCCTCTCCTTGGATAAGGAGAGGCTGGGTGAGGTTGAGTATCTGTGATTAAAAAGGTTAGTTATGTCACAAAAATTAATCAATTTAAAAAAATTAAAAACAACAAGACGTAGTCTTCGAAAAAGACAAACAAAACCAGAGGTGTTGATTTGGTCACGATTGAAAAATAGACAAACAGGTTATAAATTTAGAAGACAACATAGCATAGGTCCATTTATAGTGGATTTTTATTGTCCCCAATTTAGATTGGTAGTGGAAATAGATGGTTCAATACATTCTAAAAAAGTTTTAAAAGATAACGAGAGGGAAAAATATTTATTAGATAAAAATTTTTATGTAGTTCGTTTTAGTGCATATAAAGTATTGGATGATTTTGAAAGTGTTGTAGAGGAAATTAAAATTGTCTGCGAAAGGTTGTCAACCTCCCCTAACCCCTCCTTATCCAAGGAGGGGGACCGAATTAGATAAGTGATTTCTTGTAATAAAAAAGTAGAGACGTGGCATGTCACGTCTCTACTTTTTTATTTTATGTCAAGGGTCAGGGTATTGATAAGGAACTTTCAAATTTGTATACTAGCCCTAGTTCTTTGAAGCGTTCTTTAAAACAGAGGAGGAAGACATGAAAAAAGTGTGGATTATGAGAGCAATCGTCTTGATCATTCTGCACTATGTAGTGGACAATGTCTATGCCGAGATTGTTTTGCTCATGATACTGGCAGTCAATATCTGTCTGATATTCTGGGTCAAACGAAATCTGGAGTAGTGATAATCATCGCTACTTCGCAGACAGTACTCTCACCACGAGGAGAAGAACAATGGTAAAGGACCACACAGTAAAAGTAACCATATTTTTCTTGGATGAAGATGGGTACGATGTCTATGCCGAGATAATTCTCATTACTATTCCAGCTTTCATTATCCGTCGAAAATTCCGGAGGAAATGGACTGTTGGGTAGAGAGATTTGCAAGAGTTGCAAGTCTAGAAAAATCATCTTGGGGCAGAACATGAAAGTCCACTGTCCCAAAACGTTGCAGGCGACCGAAAGGGTCGTTTTTTTGTTTGTCAAAATTGCGATAAATATGTTATAATAATTTTGCTTAACATAGCTAAAACATGTATTTTGTATATTTTTTATTAGCATTTTTCCTGTCTTTTTTCCTAACTATCATAGTGCGTCAGCTAATGCGTTATTTTAAGATTGTGGATATTCCAAAAGTTGAGAAAAGAAAAATTCACAAGAAAAAAATACCTTTGGGTGGTGGCTTAGCAATTTTTGCTAGTTTTTTTATTTTAGCTTTTGCTTTTCACGGGGAGCTAGGGGATCATGTTACTCTTACACATATTTGGGCATTGTTTTTTGGTGGGCTAGTTTTGATGATAGGTGGAATTCTAGATGATAAATATAATCTAAAAGCAAAACAACAGATTTGGTTTCCAGTGCTCGCTGCTGTGATTGTTTTACTTTTTAAAATTGGACCAGAGATAATTACTAATCCTTTCGGTGGTGTAGTAGAGCTAAGTGTATATGCTTGGGGAAATTATCTGACTATTGCTAATCTGTTAGTTTTTGTTTGGCTTATGGCGATGATGTTTACTACTAAGCTTTTAGACGGATTAGATGGGTTAGTTACAGGTGTGGTAGCTATTGGTGCGATGATGATTTTCTTCTTGAGTCTAGAGCCACAATGGTTTCAGCCAGACGTGGCCATGTTATCAATTTTATTTGCCGGTTCTTGTGTGGGGTTTTTAGTCTGGAATTGGCATCCGGCAAAAATATTTCTTGGTGAAGGTGGAAGTTTGTTTACTGGTTTTATGCTCGGAAGTCTGGCTGTTATTTCTGGTAGTAAGATTGCTACAGCCTTGCTTGTCATGGGTGTGCCTATGCTTGATATTGTTCGTGTTATATTTTTACGTATCAGAAAAGGTAAACCAATTTTTGTTGGTGATTCAGAACATTTACATTTTCGTTTATTAAAAAGTGGAATGACACAAAAGCAAGCTGTGCTATTATTCTATAGTTTGTCATTTTTATTTGGCATTACCACCTTATTTTTACAAAGCAGTCAAAAATTGATGGCACTTAGTTTTTTATTTGTTCTCATGATGCTTTTGGGTGTGTGGTTTGGTCGAAAGAAATAACACGGAGATACGGAATTTACGGAGTATATGGAAGAATCTTTATAAACAAAACATATGGAGGAAGAAAAAAGAAAAATAAAAGCTTGGCAGTGGGTGGTTTTGATTATTATCATTGCTACTACTATTGGTCTGAAAATTTATCAAACTAGAATTCCTAGTGTAAAAATGGAACTTAAAAATCAGACCCTAGATTTGATGCTCGCAAAAACTCTAAAGCAGCGTTATAAAGGATTAGGAGAGCGAGAATCTCTGGGTTTATATGATGGTATGCTTTTCTCTTATACACTTGCTGGTAAGCCTACTATGGTAATGCGAGGTATGGAATTTCCTATAGATATTGTCTGGTTTAATGATGGTGTAGTGGTAGACATAGCCCCTAACGCCCAAATTGAGCCGGGGGTACCCGAAGATGCTTTAAAGAGATATTCACCTCGGATAGAGGCAAATTTGGTCTTAGAGCTAAAGGCTGACTGGGTAGAGAAGAATGACCTTAAAATAGGGGACAGAATACAAGTATTTAGTAATTAGAAATTTAGTAATTGCTAGTTTATCCCCATCTATTGACAAAATTATCTATTTATTGTATTATATCGCCACTTGGATTGGTTTTATTCCCTTTTTAATCAATTACCAAGTTACTCTTTACTAAATTTCTAATTACCCTATTTATGTTTGCAGTTATTGAAACCGGTGGAAAACAGTACTTAATAAAGACTGGTGACACCATGAAAATCGAAAAACTTGATGCCGAGGTTGGCAAAGAAGTTGTTTTTGATAAAGTTTTGCTTTTGGCTGATGAAGATGGAAAAGATGTAAAAATCGGTACTCCATATCTAGAAGGTGTTAGCATTGCAGCTGACGTTGAAGAACAAGGTAGAAGTAAAAAAATTCGTGTAGTCAAATATAAACGAAAAATACGTTATAAAAAAGTTTACGGTCATAGACAACATTTTACCAAGGTTGCAGTGAAAGAAGTCTAACATTGATTCCACAGATTTTTGAAAGATTACACAGATTAAAAACCCGCCAGATTGGCGGGTTTTTTTTGTGTGATTTTATTTTAACTCTTGACTCTATTTTTCAAAGCATTTTCCAATGTGATCTCATCAGCGTATTGCAAGTCACTTCCCATTGGTAGTCCGCGGGCGAGACGAGTGATTTTTACTTTGTCATTTATTTTTTTAATTTTGTTTTGTAAAAACATCATAGTGTTTTCACCATCTAGATCAGGATTTAGAGCAAAGATTACTTCATCTGCACCTTCGTTTATTCGTGTTAGCAGTTCTTTTATCTTCATGCTTTCTTGTTCATCATCATTTGGTTTTATTACTCCGCGTAGGATATGATAAGTGCCATTGTAGGTGCGAGTTTTTTCTATGGCTTGCAAGTCTTGCGAATCAGCTACTACACAGACAGTAGAGTGGTCACGATTTTTGTCAGCACAAATCTGACAAGGAGAAGAGTCTGCAAAATCCCAACAAGTCTCACAGCTTTTTACCTGCTCTAATAATTCTTTTAGAGCTAGAGCTAGTTCACCTGCATCTTTTTTTCCAGATTTTAGCAAATAAAAAACATAGCGCTCGGCTGTTCTTTCACCAACGCTTGGTAAGTTAGAAAAAGCATCTATTAGGTTTTGGATTGAACGTGAATACATATTTTAATCCTGAGTGAGTCTGAAAGAGTGAATCGAAGGATCCCGATGTTGTTTGATTTTATTTTGGATTAAATTTAATTGAAGTTTTGTTATAGAAAAAATAATTATTATTCAAAAATTGATACATTAAAAACGGGATTCTTCCACCTCACTGCGTTCAGTGTCAGAATTGGTTAAATATATTATCCAAATTAGGATTAACTGTTTTTATTAATTCAATCTTTCTCTCTCTTGCCCAACCTTTCAATTGTTTTTCTCTAGCTAAGGCTTCTTTGATAGTATTATATTCTTCAAAATATAATAATTCATCCACATTATATCTGGATGTAAAAGCATTTTTAAAATATTTTATCTCATGTTGCCGCCATCTTCTATCTATTCCATCTGTAAAACCAACGTAATAAACTGTCCGACGTTTATTGCTTAATATGTAAGTGTAGTAAACTTTATTTTTCATGACAGGCGCATTTTAGACGGGATTCTTCGTTGTAAAGCTACGCTTTACTCCTCAGAATTAGTTAGGATAGACCTGGGATATTAGGAAGTCCACCCATTTCTTTCATCTTCATAGCCATAGTGCGTTGCATAGTTTTTAGAGCACTAGCATGGGCATCAACAATAGCGGATTCTAGTTTTGATTTTTTATCTGTAGACAATAGTTCAGTTGGGATGTCCAAACTTTTTAGAGTTAGGTTGCCATCCATAACAAGAGAAACACCACTTGAAGTGGCAGTAGTTGATTCTTCTGCTAGTTTACTTTGCATATCTTTGGCTTGTCCACGTAGGTCTTTGAACTGTTTTAGTTTGTTGAACATATAGTATTAATTTAAACTGATTAATAATTTAGAATTTAGGTATTCCTGGTGCTTTGCTTGCTTGAGGTTGGGGTTGTATTTGCCCAGGTTGAGGTTGTGTTGTTGGGGGTGGGGGAGGAGCTTGACCAAAGTTTGTATCAATATTTTTGAAACTAGCATTTTCAGCGCTAAAGAATGTCTTTATTACACCAGTCGGACCATTTCTATGTTTTGATACGTAGATTTCAGCAATTTGTCTTTCATCTGGTGGAATATCTTCTTCACGATAATTTTTGTCAGCTGATTTACGATAGATAAACATAACTACATCGGCATCCTGCTCAATAGAACCAGAGTCACGCAAGTCAGATAATTTTGGAATAGATGGTTTGCGTGATTCTACCCCACGAGATAGCTGGGACAAAGCAAGCACAGGTATATTAAGTTCACGAGCAATACCTTTTAGATTTCTAGACATCTCCGCTACTTCTTGTACACGATTGTCACCGTGTTTTTTACTATGAGAATCCATTAGTTGCAAGTAGTCAATAATTATCAAATCTAAACCGTGTTCAGCTTTTAGTCTTCTGGCTTTGGTACGAATTTGCATAACGTTATTACCAGGTTGATCATCAATATAAATTTTGGCTTCAGATAGGACACCCATGGCTTGACCAATACGGGGGAAATCCTGACTACCAGGTTTATCGGATAGGTTACCAGTTCTCATTTTCCACAAGTCTACATTAGCTTCAGCACAGAGCATTCTGTCTACTAGTTGTTCTTTACTCATTTCCAAAGAAAATAAACCAACAGAAGCTTTTCCTCTAACGGCAACATTTCTTGCAATATCAAGAGCTAAAGAAGTCTTACCAACAGAAGGACGAGCTGCCAAAATAACAAGATCTGATTTTTGTAGACCAGCTAATAAATTATCTAATTGGTGAAAACCTGTTGGCAGACCACGCAATTTACCTTTTTCTTTGTGCAGTTCATCAATTCTTTCAAAAGCCCCACTCAAAACTTCACGAATAGGGGAGAAGGTTTGTTTCAAATGTTTTTCAGTAACACCATAAAGGTGCTGTTGGGCTTCATCGAGTAGTCCTTCTACATCTTCGGTTTCTTCTTGATAACCAAGTTTTGTAATTTGGTGTGAAGCAGCTAATAGTTTTCGTAAAGTAGATTTCTTTCTAATTATTTTGGCATACTGTTCAGCATGAGAAGCGGTTGGAACAGTATTGGATAATTTTGTTAAATAACTTCTGCCACCTGTTTTTTCAGTCTTACTCAATTCTTCCAAACGATTACCAACAGTCAAAACATCAATAGGTTCGTTTTTGTTGTACAGTTCTGCCATCACTTCAAAAATAGTGACATGGGCATTCTTATAAAAATCTTCTGCATCCACAAAGTCAGCCACACTTAGCATGGTGTCTTTATCAATTAAAATAGCACCTAGAAGTGACATTTCTGCTTCCAGATTTTGTGGCGGTATTTTTTCTAGTTTTGTGATGTCGGACATAAATTGGACTTCAGCTATTGGACTTCAGACTTCAGTCTAAAGTGCTTAGGTAATGAGTATAGTAGCTGATATAGCTTTTTAATTCAAGCCTTGGTTTTGTGTAACTGTGGAGGTAGTGTAGATAAATTGATGATAAGTAAAATTTAGCGTATAATTACAGTACTTACAGCTTAAAGCTGTAGGCTGATAGCTGAATTATGAAAACAGTATTTATCAACAATCTATACAAACCCTATGCTGTGGCAGAGGAGGTTGTTCAGAAACGGGCGAGAGAAGCGGTGGGCAGGGGTGAGGAAGCCGTTGTTATCACCTGGGGGCCTTGGCAAGGCTGGGGCTCTTGGAAACCGCGAAAGGGGATTGAGGATGATGTTCTTATCTATCGTTTTTGGGTACCAAATATTTTTTCTTATAGAAATTTGTCCAAGCACAATATGTTTTGGCGCCTACTCTGGCACAAGATAGATTTGTTCAATTTTTGGAGTGGCCGGATTATCAAGAATATTATAAAAGAAGAAAAACCAGATTTGTTAGAAACTCATAATTTAATGGGAATAGGATATCAATTGGGAATAAAGAATAAAGAATCAGGAGTTAAATGGAAACATTATTTGCACGATGTTCAGCTGGTAGAACCTTCTGGGGTTCTGGCTTGGGATCATATGAAAGAAAATATTTTGCAAAAGATTTATTCTAGTATAATGAAAAGAAAATTTAGAAATGTTAATTTTGTCATAAGTCCGACAGAGTTTTTGAAACATTTTTATGAAGAAAGAGATTTTTTTAAGTATGCAGAGATTCAAGTTCAGAACAGCCTTCAGCCTTCAGCCTTCAGCCTTCAGAAACAAAAAGAAATAGGTGATAGACCGAAATTCTTATTTGTTGGTTCACTGGTAAAACATAAAGGTCTTCATGTCTTGATGGAAGCTTGGGAAAATATAAAAGACAAAGGACAAGAACTGCACATTGTCGGGAGCGGTGTAATGAAAGAAGAAATAAACACCTGGGCCAAGACTCAGGAAAATGTGTCTGTGTATGGTCGTCTGGAAAATGAAAAACTTGAAAGTGTTTATAGAGAATCTGATATATTAATTTTTCCTTCAGTCTGCATAGAAAATAACCCAACTGTGATTCACGAGGCAGTGCATTATGGTCTAGGTATTATCGCCGCTGATACTGGCGGGGTGAGAGAAGTTTTACTTGATGGGGATAATTCCTGGCTTTATATTCCAGATGATGTGGAGGAACTTATTAAAAAAATTAGGCGTTTTGTATAATCAAACGCCTTTTGTTTTTTTATTTTGGATTATGATACCCTTCCGTAGCTTTAGCGAAGGAGGGGAAGCACTTATTAAAAAAATAAAGAGATTTGTTTAAATAGTAAAATAATGAATTAAAAACACCTCTAGTTTACCGGGCGTAGCTATAGCGAAGACCGGAGAGGTTTTTTTTTGACAATAAATAAACATGGTGATAATATATAATTATACATTAATTTTTGTAGTATGAATAATCAAAAAAATATTAAATATTGTATGAGTGCTTGTTTGGTAGGTGTACCATGTAGGTATAGCGGTAAATCAAAATTATATCAAAATTCTCTTGATATATATCTTGAAGGTGAAACATTGGTGATTTGTCCAGAAATATTATCTGGACTTCCAACGCCTAGGCCTGCTTGTGAAATTGTTGGTGGAGAAGGTGAAGATGTTTTGTTGGGTACAGCTAAAGTGATAGATAAAAATGGTAAGGATTATTCAGAAGATTTTATTAATGGTGCTAAGAAAGCATTTGAAATTGTTAAAAAACATAATATTAAAAAAGTTTATTTAAAATCAGGCAGTCCATCTTGTGGGGCGCAAACTATATATGATGGTGCGTTTGATGGAAATACAAAAAAAGGTAGTGGTGTTTTTGCTGCTCTTTTAAAACGAGAAGGGGTGGAAATAATTGAATTGGATTAAGACTTTGTATATTAAATATAGAGAGGATATTCATCTGGTGGATATTCGCTTTTGATTTGATACGACAAACAAGGAACATTAACCTAAAGAGGGGGGGTAATACCTTGAAAAGAAGTAACCAGTTCATGTTTGTGCCTTTTTGTGCAATGGCCCAGGGTGTGCGAGCGACAGGAATCGTTCGTAAATATCCGGCTATTGTCAATCCTGTCTTTGAGCTTCTGATGCGATTCAACGTCAACATCGTGCAGATGCCTTGTCCTGAGCTGTTCTTCGACAGCTGGTGTAGGCGTCCTTGTCAGAAAAAGAAGTACGACACTGTGAAAAATAGGAGTGTGTGTCGTCAGGTGGGAACTGGTGTCGTCGGCATGGTAGAGATGTGCCAGAAAAACGGTGCACAAGTGTGCGGTATACTGGGGATTGAAAGATCTCCTTCGTGTGCAGTTAGTCTGCTAACTGCGCCTCCGCCGAATCGGATAATCAGCGGTAAGGGTATTTTTATTGAGGAGTTGCAGAGACTGCTCAGGGAAAGGAAATTGGAAGATAGGGTGCCGTTCGTTGGAATCGACGCTATCAGTGTGGGCAAGACCTTGCCTGCTATCAGAGACCTCATCGGCCCTCCAGGAAGGAGCTAGCTTATGCAAGAAAGAATAATCAATATAATGCAGAGCTTCGTGAGTGGTCTGAAGGGGGAGGAGCCGAAAAAAATAGGCATCCTCTTCTCTGGCGGTCGGGACAGCTCTATCCTCGCTGCCGCTCTCGCCTGTGTCTCTGGTGTAGAAATTCATCTCCTTACTATGACGAACGGCGTGAGTCATGGTTTGGACAGGATCGAGGCACAGGCTGCCAAGATCAAGAGGGTGTCAGAAGAGAACGGCGTTGTGTTGTATCGTAAAGTCATCGATGTCACGGATCAGTTTCAGAAGCTGGTCATGCGGGAGATCGAGAAGGATTTCATCAAGCGAAAGTTCGCCAGTCTTCTGACCTGTGTTGGGTGTAAATACATCATGCATGTGGCTGCACTCGACTACGCGAAGCAGATGGATCTTGACGCCATGGTGGACGGATACAGCGTACGTCAGGAGGAGTTTCCTGAACAGACACATACCTTCATGAAGCGAGTGGAGAACCTCTACGCTTTCGAAGGGGTGGTGGCTTGTTCGCCGTTGTACGAAGTTCTCGACACTAGAGAGAACATCATCGCGATCCTCCATGCCTTCGGTTTGGAGAAGAGTGAAGGAAACTGTATGTTTGCTTTCGCCTTCTCACCTGCCTTACCTCAGGATATCATCCTCTATCTCGACGCTCTGGAGCGTCGATTGGAGGAAGATCCTTTCATTAGCGTGTAATTCAACACGCAACCCTCCCCCCTATTCTTTAGTACACATATTTTGTGTAGTAAAGAGCAGAAAGTTTGGATTGCGTGTGGGATAAAAACAATAAAACACCCTATCGGGTGTTTTATTGTTTTTATCCTTCATATACAACGACGCTTGCGTCGGAGTGGAATTATAAAGAAAACAAAAATACCCCGAGGCTCTGCCTCGGGGTATTTTTGTTTAATTCAGCAAATATTCATAAACCCAAACTCTACCTTCGTAAAGTTCCCACCAGTTGTCAGCTTCTAGTTTGGCGGCATCACGAATCTCAGCTGCAGGAGCCCAGTAGTTTGTATGAACAAAATAAGCTTTCTTGACTCCGGCAAATTGCATGGCCTCTACCATCCATTTCTTTAAAGGTTCTTCGTAAACCATCTTGCGGAAGTATTGATAAAATGGACCACCAGTTGGAATAGAATAAAAATACTGTGGACCTTGTAAGGTTTCGTGATATTTTGCAAAGCTAAATTCGTGTAGAGCGGCTGTAGCAATAGTTTGATTTGTTAGAACAATATAGTCTTTCTTACCTTCGTTGCGTTTATCAATTGTTCGGACTGTACCAATATCAGCTGCGCGAATATTAAAGCCTGTGTAGTAGGAGATAGTGTCGCGAGTAGGATAAGTAAAAAACCAAGAGATAAGAAGTAGGGCAGAAAATACTATGGCAATTAGGAATTGTCTGCCTGATTGTTTTTTTATTAAAATAAAAAGTTGGCGTAAGGCTAAGACAAAAAAAGGAATCATTAATATCAAACCCAAGTCTAGTAGGCGAGTGCCGTAGAGTCTTTGGTCGTAGGAAATGACGTTGGCAAATTTTACTGAAGTGATAAGAATAAAACTAGATAAAATTAAACCGAGAACTGTTGTTAGCCAAAAGCCGAGGTTTTTTAGTTTTAGTTTTTTGTAAGCAATAAAAATTCCCAAAATTATTACGACAACGCAGAGTGGTTTTATAAAGTCGCGATAATAATATAAAATTTGCAAAGGTAGTTCGCCTTTTTCTATAAAAATATAATGAGGGCGTTTGAAAATTACTAAGAAGTTATTTATATTTGCAACGAAGCTGTGAAAGGTGATAGAACCAGCTTGTCTTAGAGAATTGAGATAGAGTGTGGCTGGGACTGTTAGTGTTAAAATAATAAAATAGAGTGGGTAAAAAATAGCACGGAATTTTTTCTTGGCAAATAAAATAGAACCTAAATAAATCACAGTCATGGGTAGTCCAATGAAAGGGTGAATAGCACAGGTGGTGAAAACTAAAATCCAACCAAACATGTTAGTTCTAAAATCGCCAAATTTATCCCGCACCACAAGGGTGCAGGACTCGTCCTGTATTGTAGGGGTACCGGATTCGTACCAAATCCACATACCTATTACAAAAGCCATAAGTAAGGCAAAGTTGTTTGGTGTGGTAACAATAAAAAAACTAAGTGGGATGAGGGGGATAAGAGCGAGAGCGGGGATTAGCTTGTATTTAAAATCTAACCTAGATAAAGAAAAATAACTGACGGCTGGTAGTAATATTCCAGCGCCTATTGGTACAATGATTTTATCTAGATTATAAATTGAAATTTTTGTAAGTAGACTGCCGGCAACGACTAGAACATATTGTCCTATATAGTAGGGAACTTTTGGTAGAATAGAACCGTTTTCTAGAATCCATTTTTCTGTGGCTTGGTGGATATGCATGTCAAAACCAAAACCGTATTTGAAAATAATAAGCGCTACACTCAGCATCAGAATATTGTGCGTAGTTAGAATTAACAAATTGGAAGGTGAATGTTTTGATTTTTGTAAAACCCAGAGTAGTAGTAGGGTGATTATAGCAAAGAAGATAAAAAATCTTGACCCCATAATAGTCCAAGGGGAGATGAGGGTGTCAGAAAAACGCCGTCCAATGAGAACAGAAAACATCATTAGTTGTCCGACTAAAATTATCAAGACAAATATTTTGGTTGATAAATAAGATTTTATGTAGGCATAGGACTCTAGATCAATTTCTGTTTCTACATTTTCAAAAATATCTTTTTCTTGCGTTTTGTGGAAAGCAAAAATTATCGGTGGAATTATAAGTACGGCAGTGACGATGTTTATATTTATTTCATAAAACCAATAGACACCTGAAAGAATAATTATTCCTAGACCTGCTAGAGCCAAACTACCAAACAAAATTTGCCAGATACGTTTTTCTGTGGGCAAAATTTGACCACCAGCATAGTAGCCAAAGAAAAATAAATAAAACAGAGTAAAAAATGTACTCCAAATAGGGTTGGTCATTTCACGCAAACCAAAAATTGCCAGTATTGTAATTAAACTGCCAAAAATGATATACTTGCCATTGTTAACTAGTCTTTGCATAGTCCTTTTATCTATCCTCTTCTAATACTAAGATTATAACAGAAATATGGGCAGAATCAAATATTTCGTGGAAAAACATCCAAAATTGTTTGAATATTTAAAAAGTGAAGAAATACATCCGCACGATCATTTCATGGCGCGGACTTTTTTGAAATTGGTTCCAGAGTCTGTTTCACCAAATCAAGTGACAGCTTTTCGTATAGTTATGACACCAATTGTTTTTCTTTTGGTTTTGTCAGTACAATATAAACTAGGGGTTATAATGTTTATATTGGTAGCTTTTACAGATGTGATAGACGGTTCCTTGGCAAGAACAAGAAGTAAGATTACACGCTTTGGTATGATGTTTGATCCTTTGGCTGATAAACTTTTGATTGGGTCAATGGTGATTTTGTTGGTTTTTAAGTATTTTAATTTTTATTTAGGTTTGGCAATTTTGGGACTTGAGATTACTTTTATTGTTGTCAGTGCTCTGTCAGTCAAATATAAATTTAAAACAGTAAAGATGGCAAACCTTTGGGGGAAGATAAAGATGTTTTTGCAGGTTCTGGCGGTTTCGGTTACCTTATTGGCTTTAGTATTAGATATTCCTTATTTACTTACAATTGCTTCTGGTATTTTTGGTCTGGCAGTTGGGTTTGCAATAATAAGTTTGTTTACTTACGGAATATAATTAAACATACTAAATACAAAAAGTACAAAAATACAGACAAAAAGAAGTAGATACAAAATAAATAGTTATTGTCTTTAAAAAAGAAGGAACCTCGCCGGAGTGGGCGAGGTGTTAGGCGGGGTTGTGTTGCTTCAGCTTGCTGAGCAAGCTTTTGTGAGCAAAGGGAATCGCGAGAATCAGGCAGGTAAGACCTACCCAGAAACTCCACGATGAAAGAGCGGGAAGGGCAAGGATGAGACCGCCGAGTCCTATCATCTCCAGTGCCATTTTCAACTTTCCAGAACCTTTCGCACGGAGATCAAGACTGTTACCATTACCTTCGTAATGATTGTAGTAGTAGTCATGGACTCGAACAATGCCTAGCACTACTTCGTAGCAGAGAAGACAGAGTGTTGCGAATCCGCTGGTGAGCAGTAGGGTCGAGGATGTTTCGGTGTACTGTGCCATAAGAGCAACAATAACCAAAACGAGAAAGAAGTAGAACTTGTCACAAAAGGCATCTAAAAAAGCTCCTAGATCTTTATCATCCTTGTAGCCGAGTTCTTCGTGTGCAGTAGCTACTAGTCCATCGACAAAGTCGAGAATGCCCCCAACGACATAGATCCAGAAGCCTGGTAAAATCAGATCTTCATAGAGAAGTACTCCGATTGGAAAGACTAACAAGGTTCGAAAAATGGTTACGACGTTGGCCGTGATGAAGAATACTCTTTCTCGCCCTTTTAGATCCTTTTCCTTCAACCTCTTCGGAAGAAGATTGAGTACTCGGGTGGGTATGAGCCAGACAGGGAAATGTCTAGGGAAGAGAACTTTGGCTACTGGCATCAGCTTCTTGCGAAGCTCAGTGTAGAATTGAGAAAACCAACCAAGAACTATTCCAAGAGCTATTGAGATCATTGAGTTCATTGAGTTCACCTCTTATATCTGAGCCTCGTAGAGGCGATTTGTGTGCCTGGTCAAAGAACGATAATGAATCCTAACAATATTATAAATACAAGTCAAGCTATGAATTTATTAAAAAAACAATTAAATTTAATATTAGTGTTAATCACATTGTTATTTTTGCATTTTAATTTAATAGATTTACAGAGTAGGTTTTTTGGTTGGGTGTTGTTTGTTGTTTTTATAATTCTTACTGGAAAGTGGTGGCAAGAGATCTTGCGAAGAGTTTTTAGTTTTAATAGTAAAACTTTTCTTAATAAAATATTTTCTTGGTTTTCAGTTTTTACCTTGTTAGGACTTTTTAGTTCCGTCGCCTTGGTTTTTTATCGTCTGACCGATTTGGTAGTCTGGGGAGTTTATTTGTTAGTAGCCCTATTTAGCTTTTTGCTGTATGTCCGTGTAAAAAAATGTCGGATACGTAATAAAGAAAACTTTTCTCCAGAGTCCAATAAAAATTTTATTTTGTTTGGTAGTAGTCTAACAATATTTTTAGTTTACATTTCTTTGTGGATGGTTGGATTATTTTTACTTTATAAATCAACTTCTACTGGGGTTCTAATGTCACCATGGCAAACTATTTCAGAATACTTTTTACCAGTATTTTTTGTCCTTACCTTGCTCTCTGGTTTGTTTTTATTTAGTAAATACAAAAGCAAGGTAATTTTGTTTATCTTTATTTTGCAATCAATTTTAATTCATCTTTATCTTCCAATGTCACATGAAATGCCATGGGGAGGAGATGTCTGGCGTCACTTGGCTGTGGAAAATAAACTGGTACAGGAAGAATATGTTTTGCCAGTATTGGTAGGAGAGGAAGCTACTTGGAGAGAAGTTATCGGAGTAGATTTACCAGAAATATTTTTGACGCCACATAAATATAGCTATGGACAGCTCTGGGGTACCAGTGTTTTGCTTTCAAAAACTTTGCGGGTTGATTTATTACAAATCAATCGTTGGCTCGTGCCAATTTTGTGGAGTCTGGTTATGCCTTTTATTTTATTTAGACTAGGTTGGATGTTATTTGGTTCAAAGCGACGTGGGCTGTGGTTAGTCTGGGTGTCTAGTTTCACTTTCCCTTTTCAGGTTTTGGGAGCGATTAGTTTGCCAGTCGCCTTAGGTTCAATTTTATTTTTATTTAGTCTAATGCTTTGGTTGCAATATTTGCGTGATAAAAATAAGTGGCAAAGAAATTTGGTTTTGGTGTTGGGTCTTCTGATGTTATTTGGTTATTCACTTCACTTTATTTTGTTTTGGTTGGTAGTTGTGATTTCTTGTTTAGTAAAACTTGCCATATCCAAAACACCAGCCATTCCACATATTAAAAAGATTTTTAAAATTAAGTCCGTTGTATTTAATTACGTTTCAATTATAGGTTTGATGATTGTGGCTATATTTGTTTTGCCCGCCATTGAAGTTTGGAGGAATATTAGTTTTATGCCAGACAGTATTGCTTGGTGGCAGAATTTTAAACAATTGATTGGGCAGCTAACAGGTTGGTTTTATGCTGCGTCTATTCGTCCGCATGATATCTTGAGTAATAATTTTATTTTCAATCATACACCAGACTACGCTTTTGTTAGTAATATTTTTAATACTTGGCGCTGGTGGCTAGTACCTATAATGATTGTCATAATAATTTTGACAAAATATTCTGCTTTTAAAATTTTGCATAGTAAAAATAATTTACTTCATAAAGTTTTATTAGTTTTTACTAGTATGACGTTTGGTGGGTATATGATTGGTTGGTTTGTGTTAGAAGGGGATAGACTTCTTACTAGGCGTTTGGATTTGTTATTGGCATTTTCATTTGTTGTATTTGTTATTTTGGCTTTACAAAACTTTTTAGAAAAAACAAAGCTTAAAAAAATATATTTACGTATTTTAGTTTTACTTTGTGTGATTATTTTTTCTTGGTTTGGTACCTTTACTTATGCTTCTGGTCCAGATATGAGGGTTATGTCAAACGCTGAGTATGAAGTTGCAGGGCATATTTTACAAACAGAATCTGATTGTGTGTTGGCTGATACTTACGTCCTATTATCTTTAGAAGCCTTATCAGGTGGAGCAATCGTCGGCGGAGGATTTCCTATAGACTATCAGTTTGGCCAAAAAGAAAGAGTTAAATTATTTAATAAATTAACAGATAATCCAGAAGACGGCGATTTGATAAAAGCTAAAGAATTAACTAATTCCGAGAGTTGTATCTTTGTACAAAAGAGCGAGTTGTTTTCTGAAGAAAAAATTGATAAACTAAACAAGATCTTTGATACAGAGCCTACTCTG
Organism: uncultured Gammaproteobacteria bacterium; assembly: GCA_964603435.1. Lineage (GTDB taxonomy): Bacteria > Patescibacteriota > Patescibacteriia > Magasanikbacterales > UBA922 > CAZRUM01. The sequence goes on from CAZRUM010000002.1 coordinate 30,444, forward strand.
TTTAACGGGTTCTTTATTTATTTAAATAACTAATAATATGGAAGACTGTATTTTTTGTAAAATTACAAAAGGAGAAATACCAAACTATACTGTGTATGAGGATGAAAAAGTTTTGGCTTTTTTGGATATTTATCCGCATTCAAAGGGTCACACAGTGGTAATTCCAAAAGTTCATGCTGAGACAATTTTTGATTTGAATGAAGATTTGCTGGAGCATATAACTCTTGGTCTAAAAAGAACAATGGAGGGTATTGACAGTGTATTGCAGCCAGATGGATTTAACGTTGGTTGGAACCACGGAGAAAAGGCTGGTCAAGTCGTGCCACATCTTCATATTCACATCATACCTCGCTATGATGGTGATGGTGGAGGAAGTATACATTCTATTATAAAAAATCCTGGTAGTAAGTCAGTCGAAGAAATTCATAATTTATTTAAATAATTCACATTCTAATTACGAATCAGTACGAATTTTCGAATTTCGAAATTTCGAACCACGAAGTGGATTTCGTAATTCGAATGTATATATTATGCCGAAACATCTAAAAAAACTTAGTGAGGAGATAATTAATAAAAATCCTTGGTGGACTTACAAACATGATACTTATGAAAAGCCAAATGGCGAGGTAGGGGATTATTATTATGGTGAGACTCCGGGTAATGCTATGATAGTGCCAATTTTGGATGACGGTAGGATGGTTTTGATTTTACAGCAAAGATATTTAAGAGAAAAACAAAGTATAGAGTTTCCTTGTGGTGGCACTGTATTAGGTGAGTCTGCTTTGGAAACTGCTAAAAAGGAATTACTTCAAGAAGCGGGTTGTATTGCTGATGAATATATTAAGATAGGTGAATTTGAAGGATTGAATGGTCTTTGCAAAGATATGTGTAGTGTTTTTTTGGCATATGTGGAAGAACAAAAAGAACAAAATCTTGATGATACAGAAGAAATTGAAATAATTTATCGTCGTCCAGATGAAATAGATCAGATGATTAAAAAAAATGAAATTTGGGATGGGCAAACTATGGCAGCTTGGGCTATGGTCCATCACGAATTTTTACATAAAGAAAAATATGACACAAACTAACACAAATTTTATAAATACTTTTGGTTTTATTCGTGATAATAGTAAAGAAGGTCGTACACTTGAACATGTCAAAGTTGGTAAAATTTATGTTTCTCGTTTAGTTATTCAATCAGGTCAGATTACGGGTAATTATTATCATAAAAAAACTAGTTCTCTAATTATGGTAGAGGCCGGTAAAGTACAGATGAAGTATGTACAAGTAAATACTAAAGAAGAAAAAGAAATTATTTTGACTCCGAGTGGTGGTTTAATTAACGTACCACCTTATGTGGCTTTTTCTCGTCGTAATATTGGGACTGGTCCAGCCGTAGTTATAATTTTTTCTGATGCTCCTATACGTGAGGGAGATGATTTTGAGTTCGAGGTGTATAAAGATTAGAAAATATTTTTTAGATAAAATAACTCTTGCCATAGGGTTGTTTTTTGTTGTATAATGGAAATGAAAACAATCGGAAAGGAGGGGGATATGAAAAGAGATGAAATTACATCTCTTGGTAATGTTCGTTTTAGCCATCTCCTTCCGGAGTTGATTGCTAGAGCACAGGCAGGCTCCGAAGAGAAGGGTTTTTCAGACCAAGAACACGCGTGGTGGGAGATGAGAGCCCAGACGTTGAGTTCTTGGGATGGGGAGACCTTCCGTAGGAGAAGGCAACCATTTCTTCGGATTGTGAATACAAGCGACACTGGAAGGTGAGGAGGACAGTATGACCACTTTGTTGAGTGACCATGCAAACGTAATGGTCAAAGGGTGCGAAGATCGCCTGCGTCAAGCTAGTCCTGGCTCGACCGAAGCTGCTCATCGTCAGGAGTTGCTTTCTGTCGCCCGAGGCTTTCGAGGAGGAATCCATCTCGATTTCGATGTTTCTGAAATGGAACGTCAGAACCGAAGGTCGCGACGTGGTCTCATTTCGTAAGCCGTTTTTTCACAAGGAGTTCCCCCGAACCCACAAGTTCGGAGGAGGTACAAAGTAGTTCTTTAATAGGACTATTTTTTTGTTTTACAAATTAGAGAAATTTTGCTAATATATAGATATAATTTCTTATAAAAAAATAAATATGAGTCAATCAATTTTAGATAATTTGGTAAAAATCAAACAACTTGATTCACAAAATATGTTGGGAAGCCTTCAGCTTTTGTCAGCCCAAGTAGAGCAAATTTATAATACTGCTCGTGAATTAAAAATCCCTGCCAACTACAAAAATATAAATAATGTTGTAGTTCTTGGGATGGGTGGTTCAGCTATTGGTACTCATGTGGTAAAGACTTTGTTTGCTGATGAACTAAAAGTACCAGTAGAAATTATCAATGATTATAAATTACCAAAATTTGTAAATAATAAATCTTTAGTACTCGCTTCCAGTTATTCTGGAAATACAGAAGAAGTTGTGGAAGCTGTGAAGCAGGCAAAAATAAAGAAAGCTAAAATATTAGTAATTTCTGCTGGTGGAAAGTTAAAAGCTTTCGCTAAAAGAAATAAATTACCAGCTTTGATTTTTACTACAGAAAATAATCCCTGTGGTTCACCGCGTATGGGATTGGGTTATTCTATTTTTGGTCAACTGATTTTATTTTCTAAAGTCGGTTTATTAAAAATAAGTCAAACAAAAATAAAAGAAGTTGTAAAAATTTTGGCGTATTACGATGGGCTATTTGGTGCACTGACTCCTACCAAAGAAAACTTAGCCAAGCAGTTAGCAAAACTTACAATTGATAAAAATGTTTTTTATGTCGGTTCTGAGCACCTACTCGGTAATGTGCATATTGCTGCTAACCAAATGAATGAAAATGCTAAGCGTATGGCAGGTTATTTTGCCCTGCCAGAATTAAATCATCATTTGCTAGAAGGCATGGTAAATCCAAAAAATAATAAAACAAACTTGTTTTTTATTATGATATTGTCAGATTTGTATGGTATTAGAGTTCAGAAACGCTATGGTATTACTAGTAAAGTTTTTGACAGGCAAGGTATCAAACACCAGACTTATAAATTACAAGAAAAAGATAAACTGATGCAAGCGTGTGAGATTTTGGTTTTGGGTAGTTATATTAGTTATTATTCTGCCTTGTTAAAAAATATTGATCCAACAGATATTCCTTTTGTTGATTATTTCAAAGTGCAGATGAAATAGTGGACAAATTTTTATAAATATTGTAAGATTAGGTAAATTAAACATCAAACTATGAAATTATTGGTCTGCGGAGGAGCTGGCTTTATTGGCTCTAACTTCATTCACTATATACTAGAAAAATACCCACATTATGAGGTGATAAATTTTGATAAGCTAACTTACGCTGGTAATCTTGATAATCTAAAAGCAATTGAAGAAAATATAGAACATTCATCTCGCTATCATTTTGTGAGAGGGGATATTATTGATTATAAATTACTTTGCGAAGTGGTAGAAAAATACCAGATTGATCATATTATAAATTTTGCAGCTGAGACCCATGTGGACAGATCTATTCACGGTGACTGTAGTGAGTTTGTGATGACCAATACCTATGGTGTTTTGATGTTGTTAAATCTTGTAAAAAATTATAACATAGAAAAATTTGTAAATGTTTCTACTGATGAGGTCTATGGATCTCTCGAGTTGGAAGATGAAAGTTTGTTTACAGAAAGTACTCCTATAGAACCAAACATGCCATATGCAGCTGCCAAGGCTGGGGGAGATATGTTGTGTCGTGCTTATCACTCTACACACAAGCTTCCTATTGTGGTGACACATTGTTCAAATAATTACGGTCCATTTCAGTATCCAGAAAAATTGATTCCGATTTCTATTTTTAGAATTTTGAAAAATAAAAAGATTACTATTCATGGTGATGGTAGAAATGTTCGTGACTGGATTCATGTAAAAGATCACTGTAGTGCTCTAAATCTTATGCTTCACAAAGGTGAACCAGGTGAGATTTATAATGTAGGAGTAGATAATGAAAGAAGTAATCTAGATATTGCCAAAATGATTTTGCAGGCTATGAATAAGGGTGAGGATTTTCTTGAATTTGTTACAGATAGACCTGGCAATGACAAACGCTACGCAATTGATGCCTCAAAAATTCGTTCTTTGGGTTGGGAGCCAATTTATACTCGCGATCAGTTTGACATTGGAATGTCTGAAACAATCAACTGGTATTTAACTAATACAGAATGGGTTCATAATTTGTGGGGAAAACACGATGATGCTTATAAAATTAATAATGCTCCGGAATTGGAAAAGAAACAAAAAGAACATGATTTAAAAGTCCTAAATGGTGATGAAAAAGTCGATTAAATAGAACTCAAATTAAACAAATATAACAAATTAACACAAATAAATATTTGCGAAAATTTGTCTAATTTGTAAGATTTGCGTTCTATAAAACATTTTATTTAGATATTATTTTAATACTGGTGGTATTAGCGTCGGGATCCTTCGATTCGCTATGCTCACTCAGGATTGTGTATGAAGTTTAAAAAATTAAAATTAAAAATTGTAGAAAATGATAAAGCAACTTATAGTTTTGCTGAGCTTAAGGATTTTGTAGATTGGAAAGTAAAACGAGTTTATTATATTCAAAATGTAAAAGAAAATACAGGTCAACATTGTCACAAGGAAGAAAAAGAATTGTTTGTCATGGTATCTGGTAGTTGTACTGCCATTATTGACCAGGGGAATGGCAAAGAAGATGTTTTATTAGAGGGACCTGGTGATGCGATTTATGTAGGTGGTTATGTTTGGCATGGATTTAAAGATTTTGCCCCGGGTTCAGTATTGTTGGCATTGTCTTCAACAAATTATAAAGAGGATAGAAGTGACTATGTAGAGGATTATGAGGAATATAAAAAGTTAGTAGAAAGTTTATAAAGTATCCGCCAAAGGCGGACCAGCCTTTGGCTGGGAAAGTCAAAAGTATTTATTGACCGCCATGGTGGTGGTTTTTTGTTTTGGTATTGACAAAGTATATTTTTTATGGTAAAAGAAGTATAGAAAACAACGCCACGGGAGTGGCAGGAGGTTCTTACAATGGCAAAGATTTCTTTGCGTGGGGTTGTCGGGTACGAGGGTGGTACTTTGGAGTGGTTGCAAAAGGTCTCGCTCGGGGGAGAACCTCGTCTCGACCTGGCAATCGCCGTGGTAACCCAGTACCGTCGGGCTCGGGCGTTCCAGCGGTCGGAGGATGAGAGCGACCAGGAGTATGGGGTGATGCTGATGAATCAGTTCATCATCCACATGGTTTCTCTCGGTCACCACTACTTGGTCCAGGGCGACATTCCTGCGGCCTGGCTCGCTGAGCACAACAAGGCTTCTGCTCTGCACGTTCTCGGTGAGCACAACAAGGCTGACGTCATCAACCGTCAGATCCTCGTTGAGATCGATGGTTACCGTGAGGAGCACGAGGTACTCGACGAGGACGGCGAGTTCGTCGAACTCAAAGTCTTTTTCGGCTTGGTGGAGAACAACGAGGAGTACCGGCAACAAGTCGGTCACGAGACCTGGGGTCAGAAGGTAGAGCACATGAAGGAAATGCATCTACCCGACTACCCGGGCCGGGTCGAGGTTTACGTCAAGTATCTGCTTGAGGAAGATCTCATGAGCAAGGGTGAAGCTTCGTTCAAGATTGGCGAAGTACTCATTTACTGCTGTGATATTCACCTCTTCGGTAAGTACGATCAGCTCGAGCGTCTGCGCCTGTTCGCCCTCTCTCTTCAGGGGCACACCGACTAGGGGCACACTTCACTTCTTCTTTTCATCCTTCCCTAAGGTCATTGAATTGACCAGTTCTTTCTATTCCCACCCCACCCCGCCGCATGACATCCTTCCTGCGGCAACTTCAAAAGAATCCGATATGATCGGGTTTTTTTGTTTAATGGCGTAGACTTGAAAAAAAACTCTAAAAAGGCTATAATTGTGAATATATTATTTAGATTGAGCTTTAAACACGGGATCCTTCGATTCGCTGCGCTCACTCAGGATTTACTTATGAAAAACAAGAAACTCCTTATTTTAGGCGCCAAGGGTAATCTTGGTTCTGTTTTGTTAGATATTTTTTCAGATAAATATGAAGTGACAGCTTGGGATTTTGCAGAGTGTGATATTACCGATGAAAATTCTCTAGAGAGTATTAAAGAATTGGTTCCAGATATTATTATCAATGCGACTGGTTATAATGATGTTGATAAGGCAGAAGATGAAGGTAAAGAAATGGTTTACAAAGTAAATGCAGGAGCTGTGGGAAATCTTGCTAAGTTAGCAAAAGAATTAGACAGTGTGTTTGTGACTTACTCTACTGATTATGTTTTTGATGGAGAAAAGGGAAGTGGATATACAGAAGAAGATGTACCAAGTCCTGTTTCTGAATACGGCAAGTCAAAATATGAAGGTGAGAAATTGGTCCGTGAAGTTTGTGAAAAATATTATATTATTCGTCCCTCATGGATTTTTGGGGTAGATGGTTCTGGTAAAAAAAGTTTTATAAATTTAATGCTTGACTTAGTTGTTAATCAAGGTAAAACACACTTGGATGTGGAAGAGTCAAGTGTTAGTAGTCCAACTTATTCTGTCGACTTGGCAAAATTAACAAGGGAAATTATTGAAGGCGAATATGAGTATGGAATTTATCATGGTAGCAATACTGGGCAGTGCAGTCGTTATGAATGGGCTCAGAAAATGTTTGAATTAAAAAATATCAAAGTAAACATAACTCCCGTGGATGAGGATTTTTTTCCTCGTACAGCAAGACGTCCAAAGTATTCTGTTTTACTTAATACAAAATTACCTGCGTCAAGAAGTTGGCAACATGCCCTGGAAGAATATTTAAAAACTATCTAATCGGCCTTCGCTAAAGCTACGGCCAGACAAGTATGGATTTAAGCATTGTTACAGTTAATACTAATGACAAAAATATTTTGAGACAAATCAAATCTGTTATTGAGTCAACAAAAAATATTGAGTTTGAACAGATTGTGTCTGATAATGGTTCAACTGATAATAGTCTAGAAGAAATTAGAAGTAAATTTCCAGAAGTAAAAATTGTTGAAAATAAAAAAAATATTGGGTTTGGTAAAGCGAATAATAGTGGGGTTAATATTTCTACTGGTAAATATGTTTTATTGCTCAATCCTGATATGGAAGTACAGTCTGGATCTTTAGAAAAAATTGTAAAATGGATGGATGACCATAAAGATGTTGGTTTGGTAAGTTGTAAATTAGTAGACAGCGAAGGTAAATTTAGTAAAAATGCTGCCCCAAGAAGATTTCCTAAGCTTGTTGACCAGTTGGCAATTTTATTGAAATTACCTCATGTTTTACCTAAAATAGTAAATAAGTATTTGCTGACTGATTTTGATGAAACACAAGAGCAGGAAGTAGACTCTGTGCGTGGGTCTTTTATGTTGCTAAGAAAGGAAATAATTGCTAAACTAGGGTGGGCATTTGATCCACGATATTTTATCTGGTTTGAGGACGTAGATACTTGTCGTGAAGTAAAGAAACTGGGTTATAAAGTTATGTACACACCGATTATTTCTTGCGTAGATTTAATTGGTCAGACTTTCAAAAAACAACCAACTTACCAAAAACAAGTTTGGTTTACAGGTTCAATGCTTAAATATTTTAAAAAATGGGAGCCGTGGTACAAATGGATGTGGATTGCAATTTTTAGACCAGTGGCATTACTACTCACTTTAGTAGTTGGTAAATTCAAAAAATAAATTATGACAAAATTAACTATCAATACAATATTTTTTAAAGATGAAGAAGAAAAGTATTTTTCTTATCTTTTTGAATCTTTGCAAAAACAAACTTTCAAAGATTGGCAGTTGCAAGTTTTGGATAACGGAGCCAGTCCTGAGTTGATTGGAAAATTGAAAGGGCAATTAGATAAATTGGATAATAAATCAGAAATAATTCACTCTGACAAAAATATTGGTTTTGCCAACGGTCATAATTTACTATACAAAAAATCTGACAGTGAATATGTCTTGATGTTGAATCCAGATATGTATTTGCAATTAGACGTATTGGAAAAGTTGGTAAAATTTCTTGATCAACACAAGGAAGTGGCCACAGCCTCAACACGATTGATGCGTTGGGATTTTGCTAAGCTAGGATCTGGTGGAGATTTGCAAGCTAGCTTTACCAATCAGATTGACGCTATTGGTATTAGGCTTTTGCGTAATCGTAGAGCTATAGAGTGGCTTGCTCAACAAGAGTGGAAGGAAGATAGTGAAAATAAACATGTCAAAAATTTGTATAATAAATCAATTGTAGAAGTTTTTGGAGTGTCTGGAGCTTTGCCAATTTATCGTAAGTCACAAATTGATAATGTTTTGTTACCAGACGGTAATGTTTTTGATCCAACTTATCACTCATACAAAGAAGATCTCGACTTAGCTTATCGCTTGCGTAACATGGGTTATACTTCTTATGTGTTACTCGACGCAGTTGTTTATCACGATAGGACTGGTGCTGCGCCAAAGAAAATGGGGGATTGGTCTGCTATAAAAAATTATAAAAAACATAGTAAGTACATTCGTTTTCATTCTTACAAAAATCATTTACGTACACTTTATAAAAATGAATATTGGCAGAATTTATTACTAGATTTACCATTTATATTTTGGTTTGAGTTCAAGAAGTTTGTATTTTTATTATCTACTTCACCCAGTGTGATTTTTGTTGGTTGGAAAGAAATTTTACAAAATTATAAATATACTAGAAAAGCAAAAAAAGATATAAAACAAAAACGAAAAATGTATTGGAAAGGTTTAAGACGTTGGTTTAGCATATAAATTATGAAAGACATTTGTATTACAATGGTAAACACAGACGAAGAAAAGGACATCGAGAGATGTCTTTTGTCACTATACGAAGATAATAAAGATTCTGGCTTAGATATCAGTATTGTAATTATAGATAACAATAGTAAAACTGATATAGAACCATTGGTAAAAGAAAAATTTCCAAAAGTAAAATTATTACGTCAAGAGAAAAATCAAGGTTTTGGTAAGTCTCACAACAAAGCTCTTTCAAGTGAAGAAGCAAAATATTATTTTGTTCTCAACCCAGACACTGTTTTCAAAACCAATGAGCATTTGTTAAAGGCCATGTATGGCTTTATGGAAGAACATGAGAAAGTAGGAATGATTGGTCCAAGAATTGTTTATCCAGATGGCGCTTTACAGTATTCTTGTTATCGTTTTCCTAGATTTATGCAACCACTCTATAGTCGTACTTCACTTGGTAAAAAGGGAAAAGGTAAGCGCATCGCAGATGAGTTTACTATGAAAGATTTTGAGCATAATGAGACTCGTCCAGTAGATTGGATTATGGGTTCAGCTATGTTTGTACGTAAAATTGCTATGGACGAGGTGGGTATGTTTGATGGCAGATATTGGATGTATGCCGAAGATAGTGATTGGTGTCGTCGTTTTTGGGAGGCTGGTTGGCCAATTTATTATGTTCACAATATTGTGATAGAACATTTTCACGGACGGGCTTCAGCCAAAGTACCAGGGATTATAAATGCTTTACTCAAAAATAAATATGCTCGTGTTCACCTAATAAGTTGGCTCAAGTATTTTTGGAAATGGCGTGGTAATCACAAATACTATGCAAAATAAAAGCAAGATTGTTATCATGTATCTTCTTTGGGATCAGGAACCGTATGATTATCTATCCGACGCTATTGAAGGTGTAAAAAACCAAACCTATGACAAAGACTCGACAGAGTTTTTGCTTGTTTATAATTCACACAAACCAGAAAATAAATCAGCTTGTCCATATATTCGTGAAGAGGTAGAAAAACACAAAAGTGAATTATCTCATGTGACAATTTTAGAACAGACAGAAAATCTTGGTTTTTCGGGTGGTAATAATTGTGGTATGCAGTGGGCACTAGACAATGGTTTTGATTATGTATTTCTTCACAACGGTGATGGCTATATGGGCGCAGACTGTCTTGTAAAAACGGTGGAAGCTCTGGATAAAGATAAAACCATTGGTGCGGTACAGTCGCTTGTTATGCTTCATCCAGAAACAAATCTAATAAATAGTTCTGGTAATGCCTATCAATTTCTTGGTTTTGGTTATAGTAATGATTATAGGAAAGATATTAATAATTTAAATTTACCTGAGATAAAAGAAATTGCCTATGCCAGTGGAGCAGCTATTACTATGCGCACAAGTTTACTAAAAGAATTTGGACTGTGGGATCATGATTTTTTTATGTATCATGAAGATACTGAATATTCTTTTCGTTTGCGTATGGCAGGTTATAAAATAGTTGCAGTCAAAGATTCTGTGTTTTACCACAAATATCAATTTTCAAAAAGTATTTCTAAGTTTTTTTGGATGGAGAGAAATCGCTATGCTGTCATGCTTATGTTTATGCGTCTGCCAACTTTGCTTTTACTAATGCCCATGGAAATAATTTTAGAATTTGGTTTGTGGATTTTTGCTTTCAAAGGTGGTTGGGCAGGGGAGAGATGGAAGGTTTACAAGTATTGGTTGAAAACTGAAAATTGGAAATTGTGGTGGGGCAAGAGAAAGAAGATTCAAAAGATGAGAAAGATAACGGACAGAAAAATGCTAAAGAGTTTCGCAGCTGGAATTTATTTTCAAGAAAAAACAATGCAAAATCCAATTTTAAAATATATCGGCAATCCTATTTTAACTTTGTATTATTGGGTTGTAGTAAGATTGTTGATTTGGTGGTAACCAATCCTGAGAGAGCTCGAGCGACCGAAGGATCCCGATGTAAAAATAAAAAAACAACGAGATATTTCAATCTCGTTGTTTTTTGTTTATAATTTTATATATTGTTTATTTTTCTGACACGGGATCCTTCGACCCCCCTTCGTAAATTCAGGGTTGCTCAGGATTGGTTAGTACTCTAGTTTAAACACACCATCTACACCAGAATAATTCCCTAGGAAAAATATTTTTCTTGCATTGGGGTTAGCAGAGATTTGTTTTATATATACTTCAGACAAAAGTTCATGGGTAATGTAATACCCTGGGTTAAAACTTGTGATTCTATTTTCATTTGCAAGCAATAAAACCCCATATTTATCGAGTGGATAAAGGAATTCAATTTTTTCACTAGTGCGATCAAAAAGTTCAGCTCGACCGTCCTCATAAATACTCCAGAGTTCCCATGGTGACCATATTAGCCATTCATTTGTATGTGAGTTATAAAGATGATTAGTCGCATTGATATTGTGGTTATTATCTAAATTATCAAAATCAAGAATTTTAATTTCACTAGATGTTTTGTAAATTATTCTGTTGTTATTTATATTAATTATTTTTTCTACACCATTACCTAGATTATATTCTTTATCTTCATTTTTTATTTTTCCTTCGCTGTAATGCCAAATATTTTGATTATCTTTTGTGTACCAAATATTTGTTTTAAAAGGTAGGGTAAAAATAAGTTCTTTTTTGTTTAAATTGAAAGAATTAATTTCATTTAGTTCTTGTATATATAATAGGGGGGAAAATTCACTATTACTCCATTGTAAATTAGTTATGTTGGTTGTGAAATTATAAGTTTGGGTAGTATCGGGTGTGTTTGCATTTGTAATTTGTATTGAAGTTGGAGTCTTAATAGCAAAAAAATTGGCAAATGGTGACCAAGATATTTCTACATTTTCAAGTGCACGATAAATAGAAGTAAGATCCTCTGTGGCTGTCTTGTAGAGGTAAAGTTCGTTTATATTTTTATTTTTTGTTTGTACCAAAATATATTCACCATTGAATGATGTGTGTAGATTAGTTATATTATCTAAAGTTGGTAAAATTTTTATAGGTAGACTTTGTTTGAATAGTGTAATGTCACGTACATAAGTCGTTTTCCTACTTTCAATAGAAATTTCTTTTGACCAATCTTGATAACCGGATTTTTGTAAAAGTAGAGTATAGTTGCCAGGTGCACGATTGGACAGTCTAATCGGCATATTTTTATTTACTTTTACATTATTTAAAAATACTTGTATATCATTTGGTTTGGCATCAATACTAAGAACCCCGGTTTGTTCTATCTGTCCAGTAGAAAAATCATAACGATAGCCAGCAGTGTACATTATCACTAATGGAGATACAACAAAAAAAATAACAAACAAGAAAATCATGATGCCGCGACGGATAGGTTTTGTTAAAATTGTTTTAGGATAGGTCATTTGAAGTTTTAAAGCTTTTCAGGTACAATAATACCGTATTTAAACCAAAAAATCAAGTTTTTATGAGTAATATTGTTATTCAAGGTGGTAAAGAGCTTTCTGGTAAAATAACTGTAAATGGAGCAAAAAACGCTGTTTTACCTATATTTGCCGCCACTCTTATTGCGGAAGGTGAATATTTACTTCACAATGTACCAAATTTAAAAGACATAGAGACTTTATCAGCCCTTTTGAGAGAGCTGGGCTTGGTAGTAGAAAAAGTAGGGGAACATGACTATAAAATTATAAATAATGGTATCACAAAAGTAGAAGCACCTTATGAATTGGTAAAAGAAATGCGTGCTAGTTTTTTGGTGATGGGGCCACTTCTTGCAAATAAAAAACAGGCCAGAGTGGCATTGCCAGGTGGCTGTGCTATTGGGACTCGTCCAGTCGATATTCATCTGAAAGGTTTTGAGGCCTTGGGTGCAACAGTAAAAATGGATCATGGTTTTGTAGAGGTGAGTGCAGATGAACTGCAAGGTGCAAATATGAAATTAGATTTTCCAACTGTGACTGGTACAGAAAATATTGTTATGGCAGCAGTACTAGCTAAGGGACAGACAATTATAAGGAATGTGGCCAAAGAACCGGAAATTGTAAATATGTGCGAGATGCTAAATGCTATGGGGGCTAAGATTTCTGGAGCTGGCACTGACAAAATTGTTATTGAAGGTGTAGAAAAAATGAATGCCTGTGAATTTACTATTGTTTATGATAGAATTGAAGCTGGTACTTTTATTATTTTATCAGCTCTTACAAATGGTGGTGTTGAGGTTGAAAATGTAAATCTAAATCATTTGGAAGGTTTTGTAAAAAAACTTGAGAATATGGGGGTGGAAGTGACAGAAGAAGATGGTTTAGTAAAGGCAATAGTAAAAGATAAGTTAAAAGCAACAAAAATTACAACCGAGTGTTATCCTGGTTTTCCAACTGATCTGCAAGCCCAGATTATGGTATTGATGAGTCATGCTCATGGGGTAAGTAAACTAAAAGAAACAATTTTTGAAAATCGTTTTATGCATGTTCAGGAACTTGATCGTATGGGAGCAAAAATTGAGGTAGAAGGCAAAACTGCAGTGATAGAGGGTGGTATAAAATTTAGTGGTGCAGAAGTAAAGGCCACGGATTTACGCGCTGGAGCTAGTTTAGTTTTGGCTGGTCTTATAGCAGAAAATACTACCATCATTAGTGATATTTACCATATAGAGCGTGGTTATGAGGATCTGGTAGAGAGATTACAAAAGTTAGGGGCTAATATAAAATATAAAGATTAATATGAATGAAAAATACAAAGATTACATTGTACCAATTATTTTCTTTTTTCTCGGAGTGACAAGTCAATCTGGCTTTTTGATAATGCTTTCCATATTTTTACTTGTTTTTAAACTTTATAAAAATAAAAAAATTGATTTGAATACTTTAAATAATTTAAAAAATAAATTTAATAAAATTAATATTAATGATTTGGCTCCCAATAACAATGAGGTGGAGTTTGATTCTAACAAAAAATATATGGAAACAATCAATCCAAAACAGGGGAAAAAAATAGGTATTTTAATTGGTCTGGGTGTGGTAGTGATTTTGATTCTTAGTTTTGCTAGTGCTTTTTGGGTAGTGATAGATGCTGGTGAAGCCGGTGTACAGTCATTTTTCGGTAAAGTAAAAGATCAAGAATTTAGTTCTGGCTTCCATCTAAAAAATCCATTGGTAAAAATTACCAAGATGAATGTGAGAACAAAGGATTATACGATGAGTATTATTCAGGGGGAAGGACAGAGACAAGGTTCTGATGTTATTTCTGCTCTTACCAAAGAAGGTTTGAGTGTTGATTTGGATATCACTGTGCTTTATCATTTGGTAGAAGAAAATGCTTCTGATATTTATAGGGACGTTGGTTTGAATTATGATGAGGTTATAATTCGTCCACAAATTAGAAGTGTAATTAGAGAAATTATTGCTCAGTATGAAGCTAAAGATATCTATTCAGAAAAGCGCCAAGAGGCTTCACAGGAAATTGCTGATAATTTAGTTACAAAGTTAGGACCAAGAGGAATTGAATTGGAAGAAGTTTTGATGCGTCACGTCCAATTGCCGGCTGATTTAGCACAAAGTATTCAGTTAAAATTACAATCAGAACAAGAGGCACAGCGCTATGACTTTTTATTGCAAACAGAAACAAAAGAAGCTGAGAGAAAAATTATTGAAGCCAAAGGGCAACGCGATGCTCAACAGCTTATCAATCAGAGTTTGACTGAACGTTATTTGCAATATTTATATATCCAGAACTTGCAAGATAGAGAAGGTACAATCTACGTCCCAACCAATGCTAACAATGGCGTGCCGTTGTTTAGAGGGATTTAAGAAATATAAAAAAGAAAACAGCCTCGAAAATGAGGCTGTTTTTAATTGAGTTGAGGGGGCCCTGGCGCGCGAGAATGCGTGCCAGGGCTGTGGATCCAGAGTGGTCGGCGCTCTAGCTGAGGAGCGTGCGTTTGTAGCCAGGAGGGATAATCTCGATCGATTCAATATCCTCCGGGGAGATTGTGCGCGGACCTTCCTCGATCTTGGTCCCATCACCATCTTCTCCCTCGTGGTAGGAATAGACCGCGAACGGTCCTTCATCATCCAGACGGTCTACGTTCTGGGTGTGAGCCCAGATTGTTGTTTTGTCTTTCAAGGAGATCTTGATTCCTTGACCTGCTGCTACTACGAGAGTGATTCTGACTTCTGATGCTTTCATGACGTTCTCCTGGCCCTTAGGCCGGTTGTTTGGATTCTGGATATAGTAAAATTACCAAGATAAAATGAGTTTG
>CAZRUM010000003.1:0-44614 GCA_964603435.1 uncultured Gammaproteobacteria bacterium
CCCCATCAAGACTATTACACCACCCCCAGTTATCCAAAACCTGAACTTTTGGTTTAAAGACACAGACTTTTTCGGCATCTGAATTTAGCTTATAAATTTCTCTTTTCATTTCATCTGTAAGAAGACCAATGCCCGGTAAAGAATCCGATTCAATATCAAAATTAGCACTTGCCAAATCACAACTAAGACTTTTGAAATATTCTTTGTAACTTGGCGTACAAGCACGTGGAGCATCTCCAAATCTACGCTCTCCTAAAGTACTATATCCTTCCGGTTGAGTTATATAATGACCAGTTTTTGCACAAATTGTATTACCTACACCCATAAAAGTACAGTCTGCATTATCAAGACAAGTCATAGAAGTATTCCTACATCTGCCCAGCTCCTCTTCTTCGTAATTAAACTCGTCTTTGCTAGCACAGTATGGTTTACTGTTTTTGAATAAACCATTTTCTATAAATAAATCATCATCACCATCATCCCAATTAATCATTACACGTTTCAAAGGCATGTGATTGTCATCCACCGTTACAAAAAATCTAAGTATAGCTGGTAAGGTGCGATAGGCTACGATAGGGTCGGGATAGCCATCTAGTTTACCACCGTCTATACCATCCTCATCTGGGATTGGTACCCCGTCAGTACTAAAACCAAGACTATAATTATTCATAGTACCATTGCGCATATTGATGGTAAAATTATTTTCTTCGCCAGCAGTACACCTATCACTTTCAGCTGATACACAGATATCTGGATTAAGTGAATATATCTTTGGAGGAAAAGTTTCATTACCCCCATTACCCAAATCACCACTACGGTCCTCATCATTCAACAAACCAACTCCATAATTTGGCAACAGATTTTCTTCTTCTCCTTCTCCTGCAAATTTATAAGGAAAACCAGTAGTCGAATCAGGTTTTAAAGTTTTATTTATAAACACTTTTTTGAACACATCAAAAATAGCCTCTTGAGCTTCTGGTTTATCACGTTCGGACAAGCTATCTACAAAATTATCAGAAAATACTCTTTTTGAATCATTATCCAAAAGATTTTTTAGACTACCACAATAATCTGTAAAACCATAATCAATACTTATCGAAGATAGCCAAGTTGTACGACAAGAATAAGGTATACCAAAATTTGCATATGACAAGAAAGAAGAATGGCGTAATACTTTTGGATCTTGAAAGTTTTCGCTTATTGTTCCCTTGTCAGAGAGTATCATAGCTCCAAACGGTTTGTTTGGCTGGTCTTTTTCTAAGAATGATTTATAAAATGGACTAGGATGTCTCTTGCTGTCAGTATTATATTTTGGAGCAAATTCCCAAACCCTATTGGTCCAGGCCTTGTCTGTAGTCATGTTAAAATCAGCTCCTGGATCCTTATAAACCTGAGCAAAATCAACACACTGATTATTTAGAGTAGCAATAGTAGCCAACATAATACCAGCATCTTCTGCATCTGCATTATTATGAGCAAAACAAAAACGAGAAACATAACCCAAGAATTCTCCATCTTTGTTAAAATCCATACCAATAGCTAACCAATTATTTGTATTAAAACCCTTATCTTCTTCCCCTCCACTAAGACCAGAATACTCTTGAGTATCGTGTTTACATACAGTTGCAAAAGGATCATTAAGATGAAAAGACTCTTCACGACCATT
Source organism: uncultured Gammaproteobacteria bacterium (assembly GCA_964603435.1). Taxonomy (GTDB): domain Bacteria; phylum Patescibacteriota; class Patescibacteriia; order Magasanikbacterales; family UBA922; genus CAZRUM01. The sequence continues at coordinate 1,667 of CAZRUM010000003.1, forward strand.
GGTGGGGACATAATCTGTGTTATAAATACTCTCAACCCCAAACCATTTTTGCAACACTTCTGTACTGTCAGCAAACAACATCACATATCTATCAGTTATTTTGTTTCTTTCGTCTGCAAGAGCATTAACAATAGCAGTATCTTCAGTAGAAAAAAGTCCATTCTCATAATTATTAAAAGATAAATCTACCAAGTCAACTTCATCCACATGATAAGACCACACAATATTTTTTATTGTTTTGTTTCTACCCCTAGTAAAAATTTTAGATTCAGAATCAGAATAAGAAGCATTAGATATATTTTCTAAAAAATCAGACTTTACCCCATTTCTTAATTTGTTGAAATCTATGTACATGTCTTTGGACAACAAGGCAGGCAACCTACCTTCAGCACCAAATGGAAAAGCCAAAGGAACAAAATATACCCTGTCTAAATCTGAAATATTTAAAACACCTTCATATTTAGAACGATTAACCATGTTAGCAACATTATTTACATCACTCATCCAAGGTCCAGGAGACATAGCTATGGTTGATATATTCCACCGACCATCACTCTCTGGAGGATCATAATAACTATCTTCTAATGATTGTTTTATATCTTGTTGTTTATAAAAATAACTGTAATCTGTGACAACATTACTCTCTGGCCAGACCCTTGGAGGATGCATAATAGTACCATAGCTTACACGATTTGCGGTTGGGTGGGGAGCAAAAGAAAAAATACTTTTGATTGAAGTTTGATCATTGCTAGGAACCTCGTTATTACACCACTTTATATTCTCTCCCACATCTTTTTGTAAACAACCAAAACTGTATCCATCGCTTACCAAACCTGTTTCAGTACGCAACAATATACTATTTTTACCAATAAATTCCCAAGCCCATCTTTGCATCGTTCTTGACAAAGACCAAATTTCATTATCACAACAAACAGCTTTGTCATAACCTTCAGAGTTGGATATTTTTTCCTCATTTTCTTCCCCCCACATAGTGGGTTCACAAAATACAAGGCCACAATCCTTTTGTAAAAGAAGATCGGAATCAGCACAAACAGGATTGTCCAAATCGTCATTAAGTTCAGTACGTTTTGCTTTTTGGTAACCCTCTGGTAAAAAGTATTTATCATTTTGTATTTCATTATACAAATCAGCTACCTTTGTTTTATCTGGATATGTTATTTCAAAAGTGGACGAAGCTATATTTACTGTTCTTGGCACCTGACTCTTAGTACCTGGATAATTATTTGCTTCACTACTAACTACATCAAATCTATATTCTACAGATAATTTCCAACCTTGAGCCACACACACATCAGCCGGACCAGTAAAAATAGGTTCATTCGGTTGATAATTTGGATATGCGGGTTTATTTTGAAATAGATAATCTACATCATATTTTGTAAAATCTACAACACCTTTGAACTCACCAAAATCAGGAGCAGGAACATTCATCCTAGGATTCCATGCCCAATGCCAAAAATGATAAGTATTTTCAGGAGTATTAGAAAAGGTTTTATCATCTTCATAAGGAGAAACCGCAAAAGTATTTGTAGAATATGCAGGGAAAGCAGCACTAATAGGACCCCGGGCAACATTAGCTGGAGAAGATGATAAATCAACTCTTTTGTGCTTATAAAGATTATTTTTATAACTTATAACACTCTCATCAAATACTATGTTTTTATTACCATTCTCATCTTCTAATTCTAACCAATCTGATTTAGCCTTATTTCTATCTAAATATGCTTGACCTCCTAGTACCAATACATCATAAGTATTCCCCTCGTCGTTATTATCCTGCACAGTAGTATAAATGCTCTTATAGGGAATCATACGATCTCTCCAATATATTTCCTTTCCATCATACTTAGCAACATAATCTTCCATTTCCTGTTTTCTTGCTTCTACCATATCTTTACAGCGATTATAGAATACTTCAATTTTATGAGATTCGTTATTATAGGCTGAGTCTTGCTTAGTTGTTCCAAAAGCAAAAATATTTAAATCTATATTATCAGGATCATACGACATATAACCTGTCATTTCCTCATCAAAATTATAATGATTATAAGATGATTCTACACAATAAGCTCCGGCTCCAGCTTCTCCATCTATTGCCAAATTGAAACCAGCTGAATCTGAAGATTCATATATATCAAATTTATTTTTTACTTCTTTTGGTAACCAGGTTAGACATGGGTATTCTACTACATTTCCACCTGGAGCTGCTTTTTTACCCAGTGGCCTACTCTTATCATACTCCAAACAAAAACCTTCTTGTCCCAAATAAGTACTTTGTGTTTGTTTTAATATACAAGTCCCCCTGTCATTAGCATCTCCACAATCACGATCATCAAAACAAGGGACATTATCAGTTGGTAAAGTAGTATCCGTAGCATTGTCATAGCGCCCTCCACCAGAACAAATACCAGCTGGAATAGATTCATAAGTATATGGCCAATAATCAACTACTGAATTTCTATAAGTAACCTTACTATAACCACAGGAACATTCTCCATCCTGACAAACCTGAACATTGTCAAATTCATTTTTCCTATAATCTAGCGCAAAACGTTTTACCCCAAGATCATTCTCAAAAACTTCATGTCCTACATTTGGATTCAAAACCAAAGCCTTAGAAAAAGGAGAATTGTCTTCTGGATAAGATTTGCAAGAAGTTGTTAGTAATTCTTTTTTGATGATTTCATCAGAAAGCTCTTCCACTGCAAAACCTATTTCATCCCCACCGACTGGCATAACACAACCAATACCGTTTATACATTGACCTTTTTCTATCAATTTATCTCCCGCGTGGCTACCTGTATTTTCACATCTCTCTGCACCTTCAGAAGTATTACAATTAAATCTTTTGTCAACATAAACTAAATAGGGTTTATTATCTATATCAATTTGTTGCAAATCACCAACTGAAAATTTGTTATAGAGAGAATAACCAGAATATTCTTCGTCATACCAGCTAGTACCACGACTAATATAATTTTCATAATCAAGAAAAGGTAACTCGCGCCCAAGACTAGCAGAGGATTCCCACAAAGCACACTCACCACCTGGTCCCATCTCCAAACAACTACCATAGGAATAACATATTTTTTTACGAGTTCCATCAGCTTGCAAAATACTCTTATAACTTTGACAAGCTAACCATTCATTACAAGTCCTGTCACGATCAACTTTTAAAATTATATTGGCGTCCAAAACACCTGTACTTACTGGCCGAACAGGTAGATAACGCCCGACCTCTCCACTCGCATAATCTTTCTTTTGACTATTTGCTTCATAAGTAAGAGCTGTGTTATAAATTTTATTTGGCTCATCAGTCTTATCAAATAAAACACAGCCATCATTTAAATTTACTTGGCTCTCACATTCTCTTGAACGTCTTTCTACTTCTTGGTCATAAATAATATAATAAGCACGTCCTGCTGAATCAATTCCGCCAGTATCAGCTTTATCAATTAATTCACGACAATTGTTGGCTGACGATGGACAGACACCTACCAAACCTTCGTACAATACTGAACCATTGGAAGGTAATTGATATTCATAATTATGGCGAGGACCACAAGGTTCTGGCATTTCATCAATTTTTCCATCCTTATTTCTATCGATATCCCTATACCAACCGGAATATTGATTACCATTTTTATCTTCCACCAACGGACGATACACACACAAACCATTACCATTCAATTTTGGATCTTTGAAATAAGCCGGTCCATTGTCAGATTTAAATTCTCCACAAGATACCTGGTCACTAGTACATAAAGTATCACTATAATTACCTGGATCGTTTTTTACAAAAGTTTCGACAAATTCAAAATCTGTGTCGATAGGACTAGTAGACCATTCTTTATATTCGCGCGCAGCTACTCTGGTACAGCCCATATCCTTATCATAACAAATATAATTTTCTGTATCTGTCAGATAAATTGGTGAATTTACTGGTGTATCGGCTGGAATAATAATTGTAGAATCAACTACCCAATCTTCAATCGCTTTAGCCTCTACTCCATATGGAAGCATAACTTCCTCAACAAAACAACCAGTCTGTCCATTTTCTATCTGACAAGTCCCAAGCTCTTCTGGTTCAACCCCTATTTCCCCCTCTGCTTCTATTTCAATTTTACATTCACCTACATAATCAACAACATCACTGACACACCACAAATTGTAAACCAAGACATCTTCAGAATCCAGGGTATTATAGGTATCATACAAAGCAGTACAACCCACTGCCTCAGGTCGACACAGGCTATCAAAGCCAATTGCAAAAGCAGTTCTATCTCTATCATCTCTGTAAGCCTGACAACCTAGAGCCAAACCTGGGAAACCATCGTATGGACTAACATCGCAAGAAGTAGAAATATCATAACCTTCACTAGTTTTCCAAGAATCTTTTATAAGAGCATATTGATCTTCCAATCTAGTAACACGTACATTATCCAAATAATAACTCTTTCCAGAAGTACGAGGATCAACAATAAACTTCAGACCAACTTCACTACTAGTAGTACCCGTAAATTGTACTGGACCAAATTTATATTCTTGCCATTCATTACCGAGAGATACTGGCAAATTTTGTTGTAAATTTATATCATAAGTAAAACTACTATTTTCAAATTCAGCTTGTTTAAAATAAATTTCATTAATATTTTGTGCCTCACCGCGAGCCCAAAAACTCAATTCATACCAAGCATAGCTATCAATATCTTCACCAGGTTGAAATATATAAGTTATATCACTTGACGCTTGCAAGGAATACCCACCAACATAAATCGATTCCGGTCTGACTTTGGCAGTAGAGGTCCAGCCAGTCTGAGCTATTTCCAAAGCAGCATCATCATCTGATGTCGGTTCAAAACCAGCAAAGTAAACTTCTTCTATATTACCACCTTGATTTCCTACATATTTACGACAACCATTGGCAATAGCAGGACAAGAAATTGATTCACTAGGAATAGAATAATAAATACAGGTCTGATAGCCTTCATCATAAAAACCACCATTACTACAGCGTTGGCACTCACCACTACCACCGTCATTACCATTCCAAAGACCACCTTTTCTAGTACAGCTATCTGCTGAATCTAGATTATTATCAACAGCCAGATATGCTTTTGTCTTGCGCAGAGGATGACAATCATCTGATACAATCACCGTCTTACTTAAAATTCTATAATATATACTACCTTCTCTATCATAAAGTGCCCGGCAACCTGAATCAAAACCACGAGCCCCCAGATTGTATGGACTATTTAGATGTAAATTATATATATCTTCATTACAGCTAGCATAATTTTCTTCCAATTCTACTTCACTATCACCCGCATACACTGGGGAACCAAGTGGAAAATCTGACCTAAGACTAGCAAAAGCAGTCGCATCCAAATAAGCGACGTCATCAACATCCACTGGCTTCATCCGATGAATTTTCAACACATAACCTGTCAATTCAGAACCTTCCCAAGAATAATAAGCTTTTTCATTTTCCCCACTAGGATCTTCACAATATTTTAAATCAATATAATATTCCAAACCTTCACCACCAGCAGACATCTCATCTATGTTGGTAAATTGATCACAACCAGCATAGACACCATTACATTCATTGGCGCCTTGACTAGAATAGTCATTACCAGGAGTGAAATAAAGTGGAAATTCTTCTGGTTCAAACTCTGTTGCTAACTGTTTATAAGTATCATAACCCACACACTCAGCCTGACAGAGATTATCACCAATAATACCAGGAATTTCTGGACTAGTTGGATCAGCTATACTAGAATACAACTGACAACCCACTTCACTTGAGATACAAACCTGTGAAAAATCTGCACATTCCTCTGGTCGATCTTTTATAGACACCAGATCAACTTTGGTCTGTGGCCAGTCTATGTCATACTCTCCATCGTAAATATCTTTGTCATAACAACCCAGATAATCTGGTGCTTTTTGCAAATAAACTGGATTACCCTGTCCCCCATCATCCCTCACATCATAAAAAAGATTACAACCATCGGCGTCTTCGCTACAAGTGAAGTTGGCAATTTTATTATTAAAATAAATATTTTGATTCCAACTACTTAGTTTTTTATCAACATCAAGCTCTAGGTTTGTTAGCCAACCTTCTTTATCTCCTTCTAGGGCGTAAGGTTGACAACCCACAGACTCGAGATTACAACGACCATAATCAAGTGTCCTATTTAAATATGGGATTACTTCACCTTTATTATTTACATAAGTCTGGCAAGTATTGTATTGTTTATCACAAGTCTCAACCCCTAGTTTCCAAATATTTTTTTCTTGTAAACAATAACTATAATAATTTTCTATTTTATTAGTATCCGTTTGACTCTCTTCTTCTGTAAAAATTGTAGTTGAATACTCTACACATTCTGTCCGCCTAACATCTCCGCCTGAGTCAATTAGCTGTGGACCCACAACCAGAGATTCACAACGAATCTCGGGAATTTTTAAAATCCAATTTGGATTGACAAGATGACAAAAAGGTTTGGCAGAACTTGGTACCACTATTTCATTACCACTTGAGTCCTTTTCATAATTACAATCCTCAAAACCATTCACCACATTTTCTAAAGTCCAATTTTCTAGATTGTCAGGATCAGCCCTCAAAGCCGCAATCTCAAAACCAAGTGGCAAAATTCTCGCTTTTCTTAATTTTTGAATATTATAATAACAATAACCATTTTGATAACAACGAACAACATCCTGATTATCAATTTCACGCTTTGGTGAAATAAATGACCACTTGGCATGCAACATGTCTTGATCCATTGCCTCTTTAATAGTTAGAGGGTTATCTTCTGTTCTGCCAACTTCCAAAGCTCTCTGCAAACCAGTATCCATGACACAATTATTAAGACTGAGACCAGCCCCACTCTCTTCACAAGCTGCAAATTCTGTAAGTAATGGATAATTATTTAACTGTTGATTGGGAAAATCTGTAAATAAAAAGCTGAAAGCTTTCTCGGCCTTTTCTTTATTTAATACAACTTGACTATAAAAATCTGTAACTGCCTCAGTAGAGGCATCACCTGACGACGATCCAGACAACAAGTCCCCACTCATTAATCTGTCCAATAAACTAGTGGCCAAAGTATTCAAAAAGACACTCGCAGCCTGAGGTAATATTTGTAACATCCCTGCACCATAAACACCTGCTATTTGTTCAGATGTCATTTTTGAATTATGAGTTGCAGAAAATAATTCCATTTCTTTGGCCACGGTTTGACCAGGAGTTTTTATCTTATCAGAAATAAGATCTGTAACTGCTTTTATGCCTCCCCCTTCTAATCTTGATACTTCGGCGGATTTTTCTTCCTTAGCTTTCAAACGATCGAGTTGTGCCATAGCCCCCATTGCAATACCAAAATCTGTATCTTTGACACGAATAGAATCATGAAAAGTACGAGCAATCAATCCACGACCACCAGGACCATATTTTCTTTCAAAGGCCTCAGCGCTCCAAGAATCGCTTAAGTTTTGCCAATTACATTTTGGGGTAGGCCCGCCACTGTTCGCACCATTGACTCCATACTCATTATCATACATATTGCGCAAGCCAATCTGAATATACAATTGAGCTTGTAAATTTGGTGTCTGACAAAGATTGAGACCAAAAGGTTGGCCAAATGATTCTATACCCTCAGCTACTGAATCCAAAGCTACATTTTTAAAATAATCACCTGGAGAATTTTGGTAAATAAGAGCCCCCTTACCCTTACCACCATAAGACACGTACTTAGCTGCATCATAAGCCAACTTACGTGTAAAATATGACATACCATTCATCAAAGCTGACATAGCAGCAGCTGTCATGCCGGTTTCTACTTGTTCGAGTATTGACACAATTGTAGAAGGTGTATCCGCAACTACAGCTACAGGTGCTCCTAACGCATTTTTACCTGCATTTGAAGCCGCCTTAGCTGCCTCTGCCGAGTTCGCTATTTTATCTAATGATTCAAATAAAGAAGTCAAAGGGGGTAGCGCAGCCTGTGCACTATTTTTAGAAGTCAAAGAAAAAATCCCAAACAAATTCACCAACAAAAAAATCACCAATAGAATACTTAGGCCTGCTTTATTTTTTTTATTTAAAAAATACATAAATTATGGTAAAATTTCTTGTAAATTTGTACTAGTTGTAGTGATAAGATCTACCGTCTCTCCTTGTGCACTCATCATTTCCTGAACTAAAGATAACAAAGTCTTATCATCAATCTCATCTAACTGTTCTTTACCAATAGTACCTGTACCAAGTAACATCTCTCTCAACTTTTCAGGATCTTGAAGAGAACTTAAAACAGCGGTCATGTCGCCACCTTCTTCTTCCACCAAACCAGCATCACTCAAAATATCAAACGGTGTATTAGAACCATCTTGCAAAGGCGAGACTATTATTTCTTCTGGTGGAGTTGGCAATTCGCCCTGATAGATACTACAATCAGCTCCTGCTGGACACAATGGATCTGCACCTTGATCAATCTCTACTTTGTCATCCAAGCCATCAGAATCTGTATCTGAAAGATATGGACTAGTCTCATAAAAATTTAATTCTTCCCAGTCATTGAGACCGTCATGATCTGTATCGATACTCTGCAAAACCATATCTTGATTTTCAAATAAATTCTGCAAGTCATCAGCTTCTGTAAGACGCACTGAAAAAGGATTGTATATATTATTACGCATTTGCAACATCCCTAGACCAATAGTCATAAAACCAAAAATAAGCAATAAGACAAAACCCGTCTTCTGCGTTCCGGTAAGACCTGTTTCTTTTTCTTGATGATCCATAATTTGGATTGCTCAATTGTAAAATTATTATACCAAAAAAAGAGACAACTCACAACAAAAAACCCCTTTACTGGGGATAACAAACATATTGAATACACTAAATACAACTTATTTTTGTACTTTCGTATTTTTAGTGTTTAGTATATCTGTTATTTCTTTCCACTGCTCTACTAACAACTCCTCTGCTCTAATTTTTTCATTCCCTGTTACAGTATTTAATATATGTTTAATTTGCTCAGCTTCAATTTTTAAACCCACTGCCAAATTCCGCCATAACTGTTTACGCTTATTAGCAAACCCTACTCTTACTACTTCGAAAAACTCTTTATCTGTAAAGGTGGTTGAGTGGTTAGGTGGTCGAGTGGTGATGTGCAAAACCGCACTATCTACCTTTGGGCTCGGCCAAAAATTTCCTTTAGAAACTTTGGCTATTTTTTTAGACTGCCCATAGTATTGAACTGACACTGCCAGCATACTCATATCTCCTGGCTTGGCTACAATACGATCAGCCACTTCTCTTTGCACCATGACAGTAATGGACTCTGGTTTATTTTCTAATTCAAGCAGTGTTCTTAAAATATTGGAAGTAATTTGATATGGTAGATTTGCTACCACCTTATAACCTTTAAATTTTTTACTTTCTTCTTCTATCTTGTTTAAAACATTTCCCCAAATTACTTCTAAATTTTCTGAAGAATTTTCTTGCCAATATTTTTCTAATTTTTTTTCAATTTCAAAAGCTAAAACTTTTTTAACTTTTTCTGTAAGTGCAAAAGTAAGTACACCAAAACCAGGTCCAATTTCTACTACAATATCAGACTTTTTTAAATCAGCTGCCTCTAGCATTTTCTTTACAGGTGAATCAGTAATCAAATAATTCTGCCCATATTTTTTGGACGGACTTAAATTATACTTTTTGCAAAGTTCTTGAAGGTAAGTTGGACGAAATAAATCTTTGTACATAGAAATACATAGAGATAACATAGAGATAAAATTGAGATAATAACTTATCTTTTATCTTTTTGCCTATGCCAATCGTTTATCTGATTATTAATTTTAATTTTAAGTTGTTCATATCTTTTTTCTAGCTCTAACCATTTTTCTTTTTTTACATACTTTTGACTATAAGCTATCCAGAGATGACTTTGGGTTTCTTCTACTTCACCACGTACAATATAGAATACTCTAATTTTATCTTTGAAATGAAATCTACCATGTGCTTCGGCAGTATTAGCTACTATAGAATTGGATGATCTTCTAGTTTGGCTTATTAAAGAAAACTTTTCTTCTTCTGGATAATTTTTGGTAATATTATAGACTTCCTTTACCAGTTCAAATCCTTCTTGCCAAATATCAGTCTGATAAAATTTTTTATATTTTATTTTTTCACCCTCCATAAATTATCTCTATTTATCTCACGAGCAAAGCGAGTGTATCTCAATTTATTAAAATGTTTTTTAGCACAAACACCACGCTCCACTCTCTTTACTCCGCAGACAACAACCCCGCACTCGTATATCGATTCGCTGCATTCCATAACAACCACCCACCATCACTGTATTTTTCTACCATATCAATTTGTTGACGAATTTTTACTCCATCAGAATACACTGCACCGATATCAAATGCTTGCAACCAAGGACGAACTTTAGCACGCTTACCTTCAAAAGTTGGCATACCTTTTTTCATACCATTTTCAATAATGATTCCTGGAATCTCTGCTGGATTTTCTACCCCAAAAGAATTTCTTGAGTAATGTGACGGATACATCATAGGGCAAATATAATCAGTCGAGTCCACTGCATCTACCATGCGCTGACCAATGTGCAAATCACCAGTACGCTCCATAACATAACCAAACATATCCAATGAAATCCAAGCTCTCTCTTTGTCTAGTTGTTCACTCAAATGGGCATAAAACCGTTGCATTACTTCATACCTAGGTTCATCGCCAGTATTGTAAACTACCAGACTCATATTGCCGTCAGATGGAAACCTGACATAATCAAAATTGATTTCATCAAAACCAAATCTAATCGCCTCTTTAGCAATTGCCACGTTATAATTCCACACCTCACTTCGAGTTGGATCTACCCAAGCCAGCCCTTTATTATCTCGCCATATTCCACCATTTTTAGACTTTATAGACCACTCTGGTTTTCTTTCTGCCAAAACAGGATCTTGAAAAACAGTTTGACGTGCAATTACATAAATATCATTATCATGAAATTTTTGTATAATACTTTTTACATCACCCAAACGATTCGTCTCTGTTTTAAATTCATTTACCCAAAGTAAATTGCTATCATACATTACATATCCAGAATAATCTTTGATATCAATAACGACAGCGTTTAATTCTGTCTTATTAATTAAATCAATGATACGATCAGTAGTCTTGTTACTAGAAGCTGAATAGGCTGTCAGATAAAGACCTTTTACCTCTCGTTTGTTGGGTTTTTGTCTTTTTATTTTCAAATCTACTTCAAGATTTTTCTTTGGTGTAATATTATTAGCTTCAAAGAATAAATTTTCTTCAGTCTGCAAAGTATCAGACCAACCCCAACCCACCAACAAAAAAGCTACTAGGCCTATCCCTATAGCTAATATAAAATATAATTTTGGATGTTTGTGATTCATATTATTCTACTATTAATTCACCTTGTCTCAATACCTCTACCATACCATTAGACACTTTCACTATTGTAGATGGGGCATGCTGAGACAATTGCCCAACGTCAATAATAATATCTGGCTGAAATTCCTGTCCTTCAAACATATGCAAAACACTTTCTATATCATAAGCACTCTTTTGTCTCGTAATATTAGCTGAAGTCGAAACTAAAGGATGACCTAGTTTTTCGGAAATTTCTTTGGCCAAGGGGTAATCAGTAATACGAAAAGCCACTGTATTATCTTCTCCCACGACTCCTTTTGCCAAGGTACAGTTTTCACGTGCTTCGCTAACAACAGTTAGAGAACCGGGCCAATATTTATCTGCCAATTCCTGTATTTTTTTCCCCCAGGGTACATACTCAACCATCATATCTATATCACCAGCTACTACTAAAACAGGCTTATCTGCCTGGCGTTTTTTTATTGCAAAAATTTTATTTACCGCTTCTTGATTTGTAGCATCACAACCTAAGCCGTAAACAGTCTCGGTAGGATAAACTATCACTTTGCCTTGTTGCAAAGCTTCTACAATTTTATCAACGTCTAAATTTTCTTTTTTGACAACCTCCATACGATTTAAGATTTAAGACTTATGACATAAGACTCATTGACATTTTATAAGACCATTCAACATCCTACCAATTTTTCTAGCCTTATTGGTCAATTCTTCTGCCTGTTTCAAATTAATATATTTTAAATGTAAAGTTAATATAAAATAATATTTAGTCTCTTCAAGTGAGGTATCAGACATTGTATAAAAATGTTTTCTATCTTTTGATGTTTTTCTTTTTGTTCCTTCTACAATATTAGCTACGATTGAGACCGATGATCTTCTCACTTGAGACACTAAACCATACAACTCGTGTTTAGGAAAATCCTCTGTAATCTTATAAACCTCCAAAACTAATTTATGTGCCTCAAACCACACATCTAATTTTCTCCATTTTTCTAATGTTTCCATAGCCCTCCCTATATCTTAAGTCTTATGTCCTATACCTCTTTTAACCAACGTAAATAACTTTCAACAAAAGGTTCAACGTCCCCATCAAGCACTGCTTTATCATCTGTAGTTTCATATTTACTACGCAAATCTTTTACCATATGGTATGGATGCAGGACATAACTACGAATTTGATTCCCCCACTCTGGACTCTTGTATTCACCGCGAAGTTTTAATCTTTCTTCTTCATCTTTTTCTTCCTGAAGTTTTTGTAATCTTGATTGTAAAACCTTCATGGCCACTTTTTTATTTTGCAATTGTGATTTTTCATTTTGAATAGCAACTGTGATATTGGTTGGGAGATGAACTATACGCACAGCTGAGTAAGTGGTGTTTACAGACTGACCACCATGACCACCAGCCATAAAGGTATCAATACGTAAATCATTCTCATCAATTTTTACGTCACCTTCATCTTCCATTTCTGGAATTACTTCGACAAGTGCAAAAGAAGTATGGCGCATTTTTTCTGCATCAAAAGGTGAAATACGCACCAAACGATGTGTACCATGTTCGGATTGCAAATAACCATAAGCAAACTGCCCCTCTACACGAAAGGTAGTTGATTTTATCCCAGCTTCATTTCCCTTGGCTTCGTCAAGAATTGTCACTTTCCAATCTTTTTTCTCAGCATAGCGTAAATACATACGAAGTAACATCTCTGCCCAGTCTTGAGCTTCTGTTCCACCACTACCAGCATGAATAGAAACAATGGCATTTTTTTCATCATGTTTGCCATCCAATAAAGTATTGAACTCTAACTTGTCTACTTTTTTAATAAGCTCTTCATAATCATTTTCAATTTCTTCACGCATATTTACTTCTCTGTCTTCTTCGTCTAGTTTTGCGACTTCCAGCAATTCTTGTGATTCTTTATCAAGCATTTGCCAACTCTCAAATTCTTCTTTTAGAAAACCAAGGCGCTTACTCTTTTTGGTCGCTTTCTCTTGATCATTCCAAAAATCTGGAGCATTCATAACACTTTCTAATTCTTGAACTTCCTTCTGTTTTTCTTCCAATCTCAACATCACTCGCAAGTTAGCCAGTTTTTCACGAAGTTCTCCTAAATTTTTCACCAAATCATGCATTTCCATATCTCTTATAATACAAAACTCTCGAGCTTTTAGCAACCGAGAGTTTTATTTTTTAAAAAATTCACAACCCCAAACTCTTTGCATACTGACCAATCCAGGGTAGTTCTTTCATATTACCCTGTAAAGCATTTACTAAACCAACTATCATAAGTATAAGGCAAGCAATATTCCCCAATAAACCTACCAGCCAACCCAAGATTGGAATCATCATGACTGCGCCAAATACCACCCAAGCAATCAGTAAGACCAAGCCCTGTTTACCATGAAACTGCGCGTACTGACTATCCTTTTTTAATAAAAGTGGTACTAAACATAAAATACCAAGATAACTAATAGCAGCAATTACTTTATTTTCTTCTACATCATTTGGACTAGTTGATTGTTGTGAGGGTTGTTGAGATTGTACTGGAGGCATTTGTTGATCCATATTTTTAATTTTAAGGATTACTTATACATTATATAATGAATAAAGGAAAAATGAAACAAAAAACCCTGCATTATTACACAATTCCATAGTGGCATATTGAACAAATGTGGGATAACAAATAATCATTTAAGATATATTTACTACCATGTGAGCCTAAGCCCAACTACCAACAATTGCCTCGCTCACCATAGAGCTGTTACTATCTGCAGGGTTTCTGACTCCGAAATAAATCGGAGGGAGGTATAACTACTCATAACTGGTATGACTTAAAAATTACGGCTAAGATAGTTTATCTCCTCCAAGAGGCTTTTTTAATCCGCCGCGGTATCTATCAGATCCCCTTCCATTCGATCCGAATCTCCGTCTCAGATTGCTTCAACAAATATTTTCAGTACTTGTTTTGCATCCCCTTCAGTTTGACCTGCCCTGGCAATTTTTGCCAGAACCATCCCTCGACAAACTCCTTTACTTTCATACAGCGAAAGATATTACTATCTAACTTCTCTGTGAAGCAAAGATGTGTCTGAAGTCAATGGGTCAACCGTTTACGAAGGTGCTGTTGACGGTTCACGGGATTAAAAAAGCCCAAAGTAGGAGACAAGCTCAATATGCCGTACATATATGATCTCGTGATGCCTGTCAGTAACACGAAATCGATGTCGAACACTATGTGCCTGCCACCAACTCTAGGCTTTTACCCTACCACCAAATGGAAGTAGTGTAGTGAGTTGAGGGACTTCCTCTATATAAATTTTGAATTCCCTCTTTTGTTCTTGTCTCTACCAACCTAAAGTCGGTATTTTGTCCTTTTATATTCCACGACAAGGGTATTATGTCATCCAGAGCACCATCTGTCAAGCTGGGGATAAAAATAAATTTAGCTAAGCTTAGCTAAATTATATATAAAAGGTGGACTTCCTGTGGAGCTACTGTGTATTATATTTGGACAAAACGCCCCAATACAGCCCCGAGAGCATTAGACCTACATAGGAGGTATAAAGATAATGATCGAAACACATCAGCAAGCAGTAAACAACAAGCAACAAAATTGATAACAACAAATATTTTCTTATAAAAGAAAAGTTTAAAATAATAAAAGAAACAAAAACACAAACAATCAAAATAATGCCCACAATACCCAGCTCAGAAAATAACAACAAACCAACATTGTGCACCGGCTGATATTGCCAACCTGGTAAATTTGGATTTTGTTCATACAATGCCAAAGTATAATTTCCTGCTCCCACACCTAGCCACATATTATTTTTAAAAATATCAATTGATTCCCCTACTTGATTTTTCCTCTCTGTGATTGATTCTATTTCATTGGCTGAAGTACCAGAAACACGCACTGCCAAAACTGGAATTAAAATTAAAATTAAAATAATTATCGGTAATATAGTAAGGCTAGCTTTATAAAAAAAATGTTTCAAAACCAATTTTTTTTCTGACAAATAATAAATAATTAAAACTACAGGTAAAGCCAGCAAAGCTGAACGACTGAAAGTAAAAAATAAAGTAGTAAGTAGTAAACAATAAGTGAAAAACAAAATAATTTTAAATTTTTTGTCTCTGACTTTCAAACTAAATAATGATAAAAATAATATAACTATAACTAAATAGCCTCCAA
This sequence comes from uncultured Gammaproteobacteria bacterium, assembly GCA_964603435.1. Classification (GTDB taxonomy): domain Bacteria; phylum Patescibacteriota; class Patescibacteriia; order Magasanikbacterales; family UBA922; genus CAZRUM01. Next base: position 17,323 of record CAZRUM010000003.1, read on the forward strand.
AAATATTTGGATGATTTAGAGATCCATAAGCACGAAGCAACCTGCCCAAACCCGTACCAGATACAATCGAGGCTCCAGCCAAACTAGAATCATAACCAGCCAAACCTAACCATTTACAAGCCAGGCTACTTTGCCAGACAAATTGAAATATTCCCAACAAAACTGGCAAAATAGAACCTAAAATCAACCAACGAGCCATAGATTTAAAATCAAGCGGACCCAAAAATAAAATAAAAAATAATAAAAAGCCTTCCATAATACGCAGACCATGTTGCCAAGCCAGCTGACTATCCAGTGCCCACACAGATGACAATAAAACATAAATTGTAAATAATAAAATAGAAAAAACAAAAATCCTATCTCGAGAAATTTGAAATTTTAAATCTCTAAACTTTGCTTTCTTTTTCTGCCAAAACCAACCTAGAAACACTAAGACAATTGACCATAATAAAATTTCTGTTGCATAAAAACCAAGCGTCCCCCATTGTAATTTGTAACCATGAGTACTCACCTCTCTGTATATCCAAATAGTTTGCCAAGGCAATAAAAACAAGAAGGCCTTAATTAAAAAATTAAGTATTTGTTCCAAATGAATTTCTTTTTTATACCACATATTTTTTACATTTTTCTAACCACTTATCTCGATATTCCTCCCGCCTATCATTCTCATGAAACTTCAACATCTTATCATTTACCACTACCCGAGTGTCTGGTTCATTTTGCACACTCATATAATTTAGCTTCATACGATTGAGCTGCATACCACGAGCTTGAGCCTCGAGCAAACTTCCATATCCACTACCCCAAATTTTTTCTAATAATTTTTTAAATTTAAAATTACCCTGAACTTTCCACCTATCTATAACATCATATTTTTGAAATGCATTTGGCAAATCCTGTTTTACCCAAGTATTAGCCCTTTGTAGGCTACTAAATAAATTATCTGGGTCATAAACTGGAATAAGCTGAGCCAACCAATACTTCATATAAATATCATCCTTTATTGTTACACTTTCTAAATTCAAATTATCATCAGTCACATAAAAACTCAAACAAATTTTATTTTTAATTTTTCTTTTTGTACGCCTCATACCAAAAAAACCGAGGTAAAGTGTGACAAGACTGCGAGCTAAAAACAATCTACCTTTTTTTATAATAATGAAAACATCAATATCGCTGTCTTCATCAACCACTGAACTTGATAGAGTATTACAAACAAACACTGCTCGCACAAATGGCATACTGGCAATTTTTTTTACACCACGCTTCGCAATCTTCATTTTATCTTCTACCAGCTTTACCCTGTCCTGTCTTTTTTCTACAATCTCTTCCCCGCCTGCAACGCTTGCACCCCGCCTGCCATTGCCTGGCACTGGAGGGCAGGTAGCATTGCGGGCAGGTCTACCAGATAAAAAATAAAACCCATCTTTATTTTCAAACTCAGATAATTGATCCACAAAATCTGCATAATCTTTTACCCCTACCCCTTCTGCATATAAATACCTAAATAACTCCTCACTCGTGAGAGGATAATCAAAAATATCAAAATAGGCCAAAGTTTTTATAATAGAATTTTCTAACATAATAGTAATAGTGTACCGTAAATTTAACAAAAACAAAACCCCATTACGTACTCCCTTCCATATTTCCAAACCTTGGAAAGACAGAAGGCAACGCAACGAGGTTGTGTTGTGTTACCCACCCCTATTACCGGGATTTGATGTAGTCAATCACCACCTGCTGCACCAAGAGGTGTGATCGGAGGTAGGTCGATCACACACAGAGCAGATAAGGATCCTCTAGCCCCACCTCGCCGAATGGCTGCCAGATTCGACAATCTGGTGTCTGCGGACAGGCACATGTTGCGGAAGCTGAGCTTTTCGCAACTTTCGAAGACGACTGATGATAGCCCCCTCACGAGCCTTCTTGTCCACCTGCTTCCTTTTACGACTCGCACTACGTGTAGTAGATCCTCGACCCATAGGGCCCCCTCTCCATTTTTCTGACAAAGTCAGACTAATTGACAATACAGAGATTTAACCATATTTTATAAAATTTGTCAATGTTTATTTCAAAAATAAAAAGACCACCTATGATTAGGTGGTCAGGTAGTTAGGTAGTTAAGTGATTACTCTACTTTCCCCTCAATCACATTTTCTTCTTTTCCGACCGAGACGGATCCGCCTTGGGTGGATTTATTATTAGCAGGAGCATCTTTTGGTGCATTTCTCTTGAATACTACCAACTGTTGTAAGGCAGTCAAGAAAGTTGATAAGAACCAATACAGAGTCAGACCACCTGGAAGTTGGAAACCTATAATAACTGTCAGTACTGGCATGAAATAAAGCATTTGTTTATTCATCATACTGGCCATACCTTCGTCTTTACCTCCCTTACCGGCTACTACTGGTGGTTTCTTGCGACTCATCATCCTAGCTTGCCAGAACTGAGCTCCACCAGCCATAAGTGCCAAGACTGGAGCAACTTTACCAAGCTCCATAAAACCAAGTGAAAGTGTCTTTATACTTTCTGGTTGAGTTACAAAAGTATAAAGCAAATCAAAACTTGGATCTACTGTTAAAACCTTACGCAAAACATAATACAGAGAAATCAAAATCGGCAACTGAATAAGTAAAGGCAAACAAGAACCAAAAGGATTTACTTTGTTTTCCTTATACATCTTCATGGTCTCAGCCGCTACTTTTTGTTGATCACCAGCATGTTTCTTTTTTAGAGCCTCTAGTTTTGGTTGTAGATCTGTTAAAGCCTTTTGTGACTTGATAGAGCTAGAAGTAAGAGGATATAGAACCAATTTGATAATCACAGTAATAATCAAAATCACAATACCAACATCTGGTATTAGATTATATAGTGCGATAAAGGCATTAAAAATTGGCTGGTAAAGTATTGTTTGAAATATTGCTGACATAGTTTTTAATCAACTTCTCCGTAGCAAGCTGACGGAATATAAATAAATAATTTTGAAGTAAACTTCAAAGAGTTAAATTTGCTTGCCCCGACTATTGTCGGGATTAAATATAAGCGAAGAGAGTATATCACTATTAGTTAAATTTATCAAGTTAAAAAACCACCGCTTACACGATGGTTTTTCTTTGTTATTTCTGACTTATTTTTTATCTTCTACATCTTCAGTCTTTTCTTCTTTCACTTCTTCCTCGTCATCAGCCTTAGCTTTTTTCTTGACTACTTTTTTCTTCCCGCCTGCAACGCTAGCACTAGCTTTGCGGGCAGGTGGTTTTTTTTCAGCCCCCTTTTTTTCTTCTTTGTCCTCAGTTTTAGCTTTGGCTTTTTTCTTTGATTTCTCTTCCTCAACACTTTCCGTGTCCTCCTTTTTATCCGTGCTCTCCGTGTTTTCAAGGGCTTCTTTTACTTCTTCCGATTCATCTTCACTAGAAACAGCTTTTTCACCACCAGCTTCCATTACCTTGATAGTCCAACCTGTTAGCTCGGCTGATAAACGGACATTTTGTCCACCACGACCAATAGCAAGAGAAAACTGATCTTCGGCAACGTTCACAATAGCTTCTTTGCTTTCTTCATTTATTTCAACAGAATCAATCTTGGCAGGTGATAAAGAATTTTTTAGATATTCTTCTGGATTTTCACTATATTGAATAATATCAATCTTTTCTCCACCAAGCTCGTCAATAATAATATTGATACGACTACCACGCTGACCAATACAAGCTCCGATTGGATCAATAGAATCATCCTCTGTAGAAACAGCCACTTTTGATCTAAAGCCAGGATCACGAGCAATGCCTTTAATCTCTACTGCACCACTTTCGATCTCAGGAATTTCTTGGACAAAAGTTGACTCAACCATTTTTTTACTAGAACGAGATAAATTAATTTCTACTCCACGTGCACCCATTTCAATTGATTGTAAGTAAAAACGCATACGCACGCCTGGTTTATATTGCTCACCACGAATCTGTTCATTTTGTGAGACAAGACCAGTCACTTTTCCAAGATCAATAATAATTGAACCAGCTCTATCACGACGTTGTACTACACCTTGGATGACTTCACCTTCTTGTTCTTTTAGATCATCGTAGACAGAAGAACGTTCAGCCTCACGTAGACGCTGAATTATAACTTGTTTGGCAGTCTGGGCAGCCATACGACCGAAGTCCCCAGGAATTTCCAAATCAATTTCTAAAATATCACCAACTTTAACTTTCTTTTTAATTTCTTTGGCTTCACCAATCATGAGTTCTGTCTTTGGGTTGAAGCGAGTCAGGTCTTCTACTTCTTCTTCGGAAAGATCTCTATTTTCCTCACGAGCTTTTTCACGACGCAAAACCAATTCTTCTTGGTCAGCCTCAAGTTTTTCTTCATCTACATCTTTCACTACTTCTTTGATATCCCAAGCCTGCATATCGCCAGTTTCGGGAGTAAACTTTACCTTGATGTTTTGTTGACGATTGCCATAATCTTTACGATAGGCAGCAGCCAAAGCAGCCTCAATAGACTCAAGGACTGCATCATACTCCAAGTTCTTTTCATCACAAATAGCTTGGATTGCTTTTGTTATTTCTGACATAGGTTTTTTTATTAATACCGAACGAAGTGAGGTATCTCTTTTTAATGCACTGAAGCATGCAATAAACAAATTTTTGTTTAAAGCAACTAATACTACATTAGAAAGGGATTCCTCTCTTTTGGCTCGGAATGTGAGCTTAAAAAAAAGCAGCATTTATAATGCTACTTTCAACGATATAAGTATACCATAAGGTAAGTGTTTTGTCAAGTTACTAATACACCTACAAATTTTAAAGCCAACACCCCACACTTAAAACTCTCATCCTATCTCTCTTTCTGCGAACAACCCCTCCACCCTTCGGGCACCTCCCCTTTAGGGCACACTATCCTTTAGGGAGAATGGGGAGGGAATTTGAAAAATACTTTCCCCTCCTCCACTTTTCGCCAGGGGACGAATCCTCTAGAGAGCTAAGGAAGGAGGTCAGGAGGTGGGTTCCTCGCACGTAAATTCTACCTTCTACTTATACACAAAGAAAATTAAGCCTCCAGCACATATTTTTTAAACTCCACTGTTTTTGTTTCTTTATCTGGATAAACACTGACATGTTCTATTTTCATCTTGGTCCTATCTATATCAATATTATTTTGTAAACAATACTGTATAGCAATATTCCTAGTTTTAATAACTTTTTTCTCTACGCTAGTCGCTCGCTCGGCACTACCATTACCCTGACCCCTGGTCTTTACCTCTACAAATGACAATACTCCATCCCCGTCTCTCGCAATAATATCAATCTCACCTTTTAATTCTAGCGTATAAAATTCGAAATTTCTCTTTATAATCTCATAACCATTTCTTTGCAAAAAAAGAGAGGCTTGTTTTTCGCCCCATTGTCCTTTCTTTTGTTTTTTGGTTTGTGACATTTTATTTAAAATTCCAACTGTAAAATAACAAATTCCAAATAAATTACAACTAACAATTTTCAAATTTCTTTTTTATTTTCTGCTTTGTCTATAATTGTAGATAATATTTTCCTCAATTCTACTGATTCATTTATTAAAGGTTTCATTTTTTCTTCAAGTTCTAAATTTGCTTCAACTATCAAATTGAACCAGTAGGTTGTTTCTTTACATTCTTTTCTGGAAATTTTTACTCTATGTTTAAAATCTTTTTTACTTAACTTTTCGTTAGCCTCTATATAATTAGCTCCAACTGATGAGCTAGACCTCAAAACCTGATCCGACAATCTTCTATTTATATTATCCTTTGGTAAAGCTTTACATAATCTCATTACTCTTTTTGAAAATTCCAATGTTCTTTCTTCTAAATCATAGATTTTATTCATATTTGTAATTTGAAAGTTATTTGGAATTTGGTAGTTGTAATTTGTAATTTTCAATTAGTCATGTCTGTAAAAAACCAAACCATGATGATAAGGACCCATATCAAATTCTTCTTGAACCGCAAAACCATTTTGCAGACCCCAGTTTTTTATTTTCTTAAAATCAACCATACTTTCATCGGCTGGAGCAAAAGGTAAACCTTTCTTTGACCAATCCACTATTACTAATCTAGCTTTATCTTTTAACATTCTTTTAGCTTCTTTGAGAATTGCTTCGTGATTGTCGGATTGAAATAATATGCTTATTAAAAAACCAACATCAAGATTATTATTAGGAATAGCAGTCTTACCATGACTTTCCAAATTTGCCCAAACAGTTTGTACGTTTTGAAAATTTTCAAAGTTAGCACGTTTCTTAATATTTTCCAAAACATCTTTCATAATATCCACTGCATATACCAAACCAGTCTCACCCAAAAACTTGGCAGCTGGAAAAACAATATGACCAGTCCGACCACAACCCAAATCTGCTACATGCATCCCCTGTTGCAAATGTGACTTTTCAAAAAGCATTTGTGGGTCTATCAAATTGTTACCAGAGTGATATGTCATACTCCAAAAGTAAATAATTTACCAAAAGTCCCTAAAATAAACCCACCCAAAAGCCCGGTCATTCCCATCATGGCTATCAAAATAAAAACTAAGCCAACTAGCTTATACATCAAACGTGTACCCCCACTAGTACCCATATGCTCTTCAGCCCAGGCATTGGCACCAAAGTTTTGTACAAACCAATCGGTCTTGGCAATGAGAAGTAGCCCTGCTGCAATCCCTAAAAATCCCCAGAAAAAATTCATAATTTTATTTATTAAAATCAACAAGACTATTATACTACAAAACTGATAAACAAAAAACCACCTCAAAGAGGTGGTCAGGTGGTTAAGTAGTTAGGTGGTAAGGTATTTATCTAACCCCTATCATCTTCCTAACGCTCTCCATAGTACCCTCGGCCACAGGTTTGGCTTTCTTGGCACCAGCAATTAGAATCTCTGCCAGCTCATCATGATTTTCAAGTAATTCATTTCTCTTGTCACGAAAATCTGCAAAATAAGTTGAGACAACCTCAGCCACATCAGCTTTCAAATCTCCATAGCGGATACTTCCAGCTTTTTCAGCCTTTTTATATTCTTCTAATTTTGCTTTGTCACCAAAATTTTCTAATAAAACAAATAAATTTTCTACACCAGGAGCATTCTCTCCACCCTCACTGGCTGTCACAGCTTTTTTAAGTTTTTTTACAATCACTGCTGGCTCATCTGCCAGCTCAATCACGTGCCCCTCACCCAAACTTTTACTCATTTTCTTGGTTGGTTCTAATAGGCTCATTACTTTTGGTACTGGAGTAAGAAGATGTTTTGTTTCTGGAAAATATTTATTGTATTTTTTATTAAACCAACGAGCTGTATCACGAGTCAATTCCACATGTTGAATTTGATCCTGTCCGACTGGCACGTGAGTACCATGGTAAAGTAAAATATCAGCAGCTTGTAAAATTGGGTAGGTAAACAAACCAGCATTAATATTTTTTGCTTGTCGTTCGGATTTATCTTTATACTGAGTCATACGTTCTAACTCAGCTATTGGTGTCACACTATTAAAAATCCAAGTAAGCTCGGTATGCTCTGGTATATGTGACTGTACATAGAAAGTAGATTTTTCTGGATCAATCCCAGCAGCAATAAGCTCGGCAGCAGTGCGGATAATCTGAGCGTGACGTTCTTCTGGTTTCATATTACCTGTAAGAGAATGATAATCAGCAATACAAAAATAACACTCATACTCACCGGAGTTTTGTAAATCCACCCAGTTTTTTACAGCTCCCAGATAATTACCAATATGTAAATTACCAGTTGGCTGAATAGCGGAGAAAATTACTTTTTTAGACATAAATATATTTTTATTATAAGTTGCCTCTATTTTAGCTAATATCCAATAAAAAAACAAGACCACTCAAGTCTTGTTTTTAAATTTTAAATAATCTATAAACCCAACCTCTCAGCCACATAATCTACATCCTTATCTCCCCGACCAGATAAATTGATTATGATAATTTTATCTTTATCTAAGGTTGGAGCAAATTTTATGGCTTCTGCCAAAGCATGTGAACTTTCAAGGGCAGGAATAATTCCCTCAACTTTTGACAATTCCTGGAATGCTTCCAAAACTTCCTTGTCATCAGCCGTCACATATTTTACTCGTTCCTTATCTTTCAAATTAGAGTGTACAGGACCGACACCTGGATAATCTAACCCGGACGCAATAGAATGAACAGGTAGAGCCTCACCTTTGTCATCTTGCAACAAATATGTAAACATACCGTGTAAATTGCCAGGTTTCCCCAAGGTCAGTGTGGCTGCGTGTTCTCCTGGCTTGAAACTACGTCCAGCAGGCTCCACTCCAATCATTTTCACATCATCATGCAAAAACTCATGAAAAAGACCAATGGCATTGGAACCACCACCAACACAGGCAATGAGATAATCCGGTAATCTATTTTCCACTGCCAAAATTTGTTCCTTGGCTTCACGACCAATAATAGACTGGAAATCTCGTACTATCATCGGAAAAGGATGAGGACCAACAACTGAACCAATAGCAAAAAATATATTTTGAGGATCCTGCACAAAAGCCCCAAAAGCACTATCGACGGCTTCCTTTAGGCAACGCCCACCTGACTCTACCGACACCACTTTTGTGCCGAGAAGTTGCATACGGATAACATTGGGATGTTGTTTAGCTACATCAATTGCCCCCATATGAATCTCACACTCAATCCCAACAATCGCAGCTGCTGTGGCTAGTGCCACACCATGCTGACCAGCTCCGGTCTCTGCCACAAGTTTTGTCTTGCCCATTTTCTTAGCAATCAAAGCTTCTCCCAAAGTATGATTTATTTTGTGTGCACCTGTATGATTTAGATCTTCACGTTTCAAATATATTTTTGCTCCACCCAATTTAGCCGTTAAGTTTTTGGCAAAATAAAGTGGTGAGGGACGACCGACATAATTTTTTAACAAATCATTATATTCTTGAATAAACTCGGGATCAATTTTTATTTTTTCATATTCTACAGCAATTTCGTCAAAGATAGCTTTTAACTCTGGTGGAATAATTTGTCCACCATATTCACCAAAATATCCTTCTTTGTTGGGTAGTTGTTTTAAGTTTGTCATACTATTATATAATTTAATAAAATAAAAAAACGCGCTTTATCCAGCGCGTTTGTATCTAAAAAATACAAATCAACACTGGACTTTGCTATAACAAAAACACCAACGCCAACTTCTATTTTCTAAATTATAATTATTTTTTGTCATAAAACTTTTGTAAAATTTTTCTAAAACCACCTGTTTTATTTTTTAATTCTTTTGAACCACGTGTCACAGTAGCAATCCCGACCCCAAGCTTTTCTGAAATCTGTCTTTGAGGCACACCTTGCAAAAGCATTTTTACTACTTGCAATCTTTTGGGAATCTCCTGCTTTTCTGCTGGAGTTAACAAATCATCCAAAAAACTAGCCATTTCTTCTTTGTCTTTTATATTAGCCAAGATCCTAGCCAATTCTTTTGTATTTTGTTTTTTCATAATGTACTAGTATGATAGTACATAACTAACAATTCGTCAAGCCATGGTGTGGATAAACCCTACCAGATAAATTTCTCTAAAAATTTTAAGGTAATAAGTGCAATATCCCCCACGTTTCTAATTACTATCAAAATTACCTCAAATCTTTCTCTATTTTGTGTTCTGACAACTGAATTACCAGCCATCCCTGTATTATTGTCCATATAATTTAGCTTAATTTAAACAAAAAACCACACTAAGCTCCTGAGAACTTGAATGTGGTTTTAATTAACTAAACAGACAATTTTTTACACACAAACAAGTCCTCAAGAAAACAAGAGGTAGCGTTTCATACAGAAATGCTTGATTGTATATAGGAACGGCATATTTTGTTATTTATGGTCCTTCACATTAGTTGACGTACAAAATAGAAATATGTTACACTTAAAATATTAAAAAAATAATTAAAATACTATGAAAAGAGAACAATTTCCATCATCAATAGAAAATGTTGATCATATAGTTTCTTTGGGGCAAAAAGGAGAAGAAATAAAAGGTCCTGAAAAAAAAGCTTTGAGAGACTACCTGGCAGGATGTGTAAGTTCCAACGAACACGGCGCAGAAGTTGAGGAAAGAATAGAAAAAATAAGAGATATACTTGGATACCACACCCCACAAACAAAAGCATCGGATAAAGAATTAGAAAAAAATGATCAGGTATTAAGTAAAAAGTTTCCGAAAGAATAGGAAAAATAAGCCAAACAAAAAACCACCTGCTAAACTCCGCTTTATATAAAAAATATTTCAAACAAAGCGAACTGCAGGTGGTTTTTTATTTTTTTCTCCTTTCCCCACCTCTTGTTCGATCACGAATTGTTGACCAATTCCCCGTCAGAACCGGCCTGAGAGAAAACACAAATAAGCTCAGAAAAACCGTGATGGTCACGCAGAGTATATATCTCACCTGCCACTACGAAGTAGAGATCACCAGCCGTGAGGATGTGCTTGGTCCCGTCTGACAACTCAAGCTCAACCTCGCCTCGATGAACAAAGACAGTCTCATCAGTCGGATAAGAAATGTCTTTCCATTCAGCGTCTACCACGGTGAAGACGTGAGTAATCTTCACTCTCACATCATCGCCCCCGGGCAAAACCCTACGATCACTACTTGCCCCACAGTTGAACTTTTTGGTAAAATGCTTCTCCCTAACTCTACTGATGATCATGAGGCCTCCTAAAGAACGACTGGCCACAACCCTGTGTTGTAACGATATATTATATATAAAAAACAAAAAAGTGTAAACATTACGTCTACACTTTTTTTAAATGTTTCCAATATTTAGCTACATAAAGCTAAATATATATAATTAAAATGTTGTAATTACTCTACAACATTGTTATTTATCAAGTGGGTATGGTTTATTTTGCACTTCGCCTGTAGCATGTAGCCAGCCAAATTCCCAAATCTTTCTTTGTGCATCAGCGACAACCTTATCCTCTACCGTTATCGCACGCATTTCTTTTGGTAAGGCTATACTATATTTATTATCATACACAAGCATAAATCCAGGTGTTTCAAATTCTTTTGGTGAAATAAAGCGTGCCTTCATAGGTGGGGCGTCTTTTTTATCTATATAATTTTTTTGCACATATTCATGTGCTTCTTTCGTGTCCAAAAATATAAATCTTGTTGGAATCTGACGTTTTGCTTTTTCAGGAAAATAATAAGAATTTAAATATTCATCAAATCTTTTACTAAAAGATTCTATTTTGGTCCATTCCAAAAGTTCCCCGCTTGTTTCAAGTGCATCACTAGCCCAATTCTTAAGTCCTTCTTCACCTTCATAATAAATGATATTGGTTTTTTCTTGTTTACCCTTCATCACGTCTTTCAACTCAGGCACCAGACTGTCGAGTAATTTGACTTGCCTCTTTACTTGCTCCTCTTTTCTACTCACAACATCATACAATTTCATTGGAGGATAAGCTGCTATTCTTCGCTTGGTTTTTTCTTTTTCTTCACGTAAAAAACCTTTTTGCAAAAGTGAATCAATAATACCATACACTGTCACCCTGTTCATTTTAGATTTTTTAGCAATTTCTTGCACAGAGCTAGAGCCTATCTCTAAACAAGCTAGATAAACATTAGCTTCATTCTCTGATAGACCAAATTTATTTAACTCTTTAACTAAAGACATAATAAAATTTTAGACCTCAATCACAACCGGCAAAATCATCGGCCTTTTCTCAGTCTTGGAAAAAACAAACTGGCCGACTTTATCGCGTAAAATATTTCTAATATGATTTGTATCAGCCCAGGTTTTTGGATCAGACTGTACTACCAAAGTTTTTACTTTATTTCTTATTTCTTCAATCAACTTTTTATTGTCTTTCAAGAATACAAAACCACGAGAAATAATATCAGGATTCTGAATAAGTTTTCCAGTCTTGGTATCAATCGTAGCAATCACCACCACCATGCCGTCTTCGGCTAGTGCTTGGCGGTCACGCAATACTATTTGTTGTGTATCACTTACACCCAACCCATCTACAAAAACATAATCACTAGGTACTTTCTTTTCTAGTACTTTGATACCTTTCATATTCATTTCAATCACTGAGCCATTGTCTGGTACAAAAATTTTATCCTGAGGAAAACCATTTTTTATCGCCAGACTTCTAGCTTCTTTTAGGAAATAATGATTGGCGTAAACTGGAATAAAATATGTCGGCTTAATCATTTTCAACATATCTACAATATCATCACGGGTAGCATGACCCGAAACATGTACATCCATCACTTCACCATGGATCACATTGTCACATTGACGATAAACATTATCTTTCAAACGTTGAATGGTTCTTTCATTACCTGGAATTACAGAGGAAGAAAATATTACTGTATCTTGTTTTTTCAATTTAATAGTTTTATGTTGAGCATTTACAATTCGCATTAACACAGCGTTCTCTTCTCCCTGTGCCCCGGTACATATTACCACCACCTTGTTATCTGGATAATTTCCCGCTTTTCTCACGTCAATTAGAGCACCTTTTTGAATTTTTATATAACCCAATTCTTGGGCAAGTTCAATGTTCATCTTCATACTATAGCCGTCAAGTGCTACTTTTTTACCTAACTTTTTGGCTTCATCAATTACCCATTTTATTCTTTCTACTTGTGAAGAAAAAGTTCCGATAACAATACGACCAGGTGCATCTCGCAAAATCTTTTGTAAATTTTTATACATCTCCTCATTGGTACCAGATCTATGAGTATTGGTAGAACCAAGACTTTCAAGCATCAGAACCGTTGGTTTTTTTAATTTTTGTAGATAAGAATAATCTAGAGTTGGTTTGCCATTTTTATCTCTCTCTATAGTCCAATCACCAGGATGAATAACAGTGCCTGATGGAGTTTCAATAATTACACCCACCGCATCCATAATAGAATGCTCCACTTGAAAAAATTTAATAGTAAAATTACCCATTTTTATAACATCATGAATAGTTTTAATCTGAATAGTTTTCAAATTTTTGACTGAGCCTTTTTTGTAATCTTCTAGTTTGTGTTTTATCATGGCGAGTGTCAGGTCACGACCTGCAACTGGCGGATAGCCAAGTTTTTCAAGCAATATTGGTGCAGCACCAATATGATCCAAATGCCCATGACTAAAAACCACACCTTTAATATTTTTTTCTTTGCCCACCAAATATTTGGTGTTGGGAATAATGTAATCAATACCTGGCATGTCTTCTTCGGGAAACTGAATTCCCATATCAAGAATAATAATGTCATTCCGATATTCAAATACTGTCATGTTGCGACCAACCTCTTCACATCCACCAATTGGGATAATGCGCAATTTGTCATTACCATTGGCAGTGCCACGAAAAACTGGACTGTTTGTTCGTAGACTTGTGTTAGTAGTATTAGTTGATTTTGGTCTGGCAGCAAAAACTCGTTTACCTTTTTTATGAGGATTATTTGAATTTTTGTTTGTACCATAAGAACGTTTGGGTCTGGCTTGGTTAGTTTTTTGTTGTATAATCATAAATAATATATTTTTAAATAAATGAAGAATAAATATTGTGCCGATGGTGGGACTCGAACCCACACGCCGTGAAGCATGCACACCTGAAGCGCACGTGTATACCAATTTCACCACATCGGCTATACAATTTTCAATTTGAAATTTTTAATTATTTTACCATTTCCAATCACCCTTGGTTTTCATAAACCAAGTAGTGACATCAGCAAAACGATCTGAAGGATGAGAAATCCGTGAGACATTAATACCTCTCACTTCATCTGAAGTGGCATAGGTATAAGTAGGCATATAAAGAAATATTGCCGGACGCTCAGCTAAAATTAAATCTTGAAATTTTTTATAAAGCTCTGCTAGCTCTGCCTCATCACTAGTCTCGCGAATTTTGACAAGCAATGCATCTACATTACGATTGACATAACGAGACAAATTGAGTCCAGGATAATCTACCTGACTAGAATGCCAAAAAGCATATTGGTCTGGATCCCCACCGACAATTACACCGTAAAGTAAAATATCGTATTTTCTAGTTTTCAAAACATCACGCAAAATTTCTTTGGCAGATACCAGTGTAATATTGGTTTTAACCCCAATTTCTTGCCAAAAACCAGCAATCAACTCGGCGGTATATTTATATTCATCAGTATCAACCGTCACCAAATTGATTTGCAAAATATTATCATCGTCATCCTGACGATAAAAAGTCTGAGCTGCGCTAAGCTCTTCGTCCAATCTAATATTAATTTCAATTTCAGCTTGTTGTCTTGGTGTAGTAGTTGATAAATCCTGAGAGACTTCATCATCAGATGAAGGAGCCGAAGGATCTGGTTCACCTTCTTCTTCAACGCTCAATTCTTCTGTGCTTGTCACTACTGGATTAGCTTCTTCCCATTCTTTTGTAAGCTCGGCAAAACGAGCCTGACGATAATCTTCGGCTGAAATTCTATCCCAATCTTCATCGAGCAATTTATTGGCACTATCCAAAGAAAATTTTATTTTTTCTACTTCTGGATCATACCCAGGAAAACCAGGTAAAATTGGTCCTCTAATAATTTGACCTTCACCTTGTAAAGCTTCACGCAAGATTCTATCTTTATCAACCGCCTCAGCCAAAGCCAAACGCAAATCTTTATCTTTCAAAATTGGATTGTTATTAGCATTAAAAAATAAAGCTGAATACTGTGGCAATTGTAGAGTATGCAAAACAATGTGTTTGCGTTTTACTCTATCATGCAAATGTTTTGGCACAAAAGACAAAGCTGTCACCTTTTGTGAACGCAAAGCCTGCACCGCCCCAGTATCATTTTCATATTCTGGAAAAAATTGAAAAACAAATTCTTCTAAAAATGGTGGCTCACGATAAAATCTGTCAAAACGCATCAATTCATAATTGTAAATATGCCCAGTCTCGTCTTTTGATAACTTACTAAACATAAATGGACCCGTGCCAACTGGTTGGATATTTACTTGAGCTAGACGCATTTGTTCTGGCAAAACATTGAACCAAACATGTTCTGGTAAAATTCCAACTGTTAAACTTGCCAAAAAAGCAGAGTATGGCTCCTGAAGTTCAAACCGAACAGTATAATCATCCAAAGCACTAATTGTCACACCCTGGAAACTTACAGACAGAGGACTTCCTACAACGTTATTTTGGATAGCTTCAAAAGTAAACAAAATATCACGAGCTGTAAATGGTTCACCGTCATGCCAAAGTACATCTTCTCTAAGCTCAAAAGTATAAACTTTTTTATCTTCACTCACTTCATAGTTGGCTGCCAAATCTTTTACAAGACGATTTTTTTCATCAAGATGCAAAAGTCCAGAAAAAACCAAACGACTTATATCCATATCAACGTCATTGGTTGTGGCAAATATAGGATTGATAAACTGAGGTGAGCCAACCACTGCCTCCACATGACGCCCTCCAACAGCTGGCACCTGCAAGCGATGTTTACCAACGAAATCACTACCCACCCAAACAAAGCCTATCAAAAAGACCACGATACTAAGACGCAGAGCCAAACGTTCATTGCTAGATAACACATGTGACAAACGAGAAAGCTGACCCAGACGTGGCATTTTTTTATTATGCACACGACGCATGAGTTTGTAATCATGATTGTGAGAAACTAAAGGCTTTACTCTTTTGGTCTTGAGTTTTTTATAAATTTTTTCCGCTTGGGACTTGATTAGTTTTAACATAGAAATAAAATTGAGCTAGCAAAAGCTTTGGCTCACAGGCAAAATTTTCTAAGAAGAAAGTAACTGGTAATTAGAAATTAGTAATTATCAATTACTATTTACTATTTACTATTTACAAATACTTGATAAACAACATTAATAAAACCACTTTTTAAAAAGCTGGAGTCTGAAGTCTAATAGCTGATAGCTGATAGCTAGTTTATTATACCATCAAATTGGCAATAGAAACAATGAAGAAAATTATAACCACAACAATTGTGACTTGGTGCAATACTTTATCAATACCACGTTTGGTACTAAAAGAATTGGAAGAGCCACCAAAAGCAGCGCCCAAACCAGAGCCTTTTTGCTGCACCAGGATAACCACAATCATAATAATAGCCAAAACTACTTGTAAAATATCTAAAATGTGAGAAATCATATTTTTCTTTAATTCTAATAATACGAGGAGTATACACTAAGACTCAAAATAAATCAAGGGGGTTGACTGATTATACCAATTTATAACAAAAACCCTCTAAAATGACCTTTTTTATCATAAACAGAGTATACTCTTGACATAAGTAAGCTATCCTGTTATAATCATGCCATTATTAATCACAGATTGAATATCTAGTAATATCTTGAAAATAGGCTAAATACCTTGGATTCAAGACAAAAAATATGAAAGCTAAAATTCATCCAAAATACCACGAAGAAGCTAAGGTTAGCTGTGCTTGTGGTTATAGTTTTACAGTCGGCTCTATTCTACCAGAAATCAGAGTTGAGCTTTGTAGCAATTGTCATCCATTTTATACTGGTAAGGCCAAATTTTTGGATACTGCTGGTCGTGTAGATAAATTTAAAAAGAAAATGGAAAAGGTAGAAGCTACTGCCAAAGTTAGAAAAGGTAAAAAAGTGAAAAAAGCTGCAGTTGCCAAAAAGAAAGCAGACGAAAAAAAGAAAGATTCAAAATAGCTATTTAAATTTAAAGAGACGGACTTTTTTGGTCTGTCTTTTTATTTGGAAGACAATATCATAATTTTTAACAACGTGTTATAATCATAAATGAAAAATCAAAAATCATAAATAGATTATGTATATCAAGGAGGAAAAAAGTAAATTCCAAGCAGACTTAAAAGTATGATTCAAAAATATATTGACCTAAAAACTAGATACGAAACACTGGAGCAGGATCTACAAAACCCTGTTGTTATTGCTGATCAAAATAAATTGAAAAAAACTGCTCAGGAATATGATGATCTGAAAGAAACAGTGGGGTATATTATTACTTTGGAAAATATTGAAAAACAAATTGGTGAAAACCAAGCTATTATTTCTACAGATAGTGACGCCGAGCTCATTGAAATGGCAAAAGCCGAGCTACCAGAGCTACAAACCAAACAAGAAGAACTAGGAGAACAACTTCGCACTCTTACTATTCCCAAAGATCCACTAGACGGCAAAAATGTAATTGTAGAAATCCGCGCTGGGGCTGGTGGGGACGAATCAGCCTTATTTGCTGGAGACCTAATGCGCATGTATATGAAGTATGCCGAAAGTAAAAAATGGAAGATAACTCTAATTGATGAAAATCAAATTGGTATTGGTGGTTACAAAGAAGTTATTTTTTCTATTGAAGGCAAAAAAGTTTATGCTGACATGAAATATGAAATGGGAGTGCATCGTGTACAAAGAATCCCCGAGACAGAAAAATCTGGACGTATTCACACCTCTACTGCTAGTGTAGCTATACTTCCAGAAATAGAAGAAACAGAAATTGAAATAAAACCAAACGACATTCGTGTTGATACTTTTTGTGCAGGTGGCAATGGTGGACAAAGTGTAAACACCACTTACTCTGCGGTACGACTAACTCATATCCCGACTGGTACCGTTGCCCAATGCCAAGATGAAAAATCTCAAATAAAAAATAAAGCCAAAGCCATGGGAGTTTTGCGTGCCAGAGTTTTTGAAGCAGAGCAGTCAAAAAAAGAAGCTGAGCTCTCAGAAAAACGTAAAAACCAAATTGGTACAGGTGATCGCTCAGAAAAAATTAGAACTTACAATTTCCCTCAAGACAGAATTACTGATCACCGCATTCATCAAAACTGGAATAACATTGGCAATATTTTGAATGGGGAACTTGAAAATGTAATAGAGTCACTACGCAAAGCTGACTATGAAGACCAGCAGTAAAATTGATAACAGAGAAATAGAAATAATCACAGCTCACGTGACTGCTAAACCACGTGAGTTTTTAGTTGCACATCCAGAATATAAACTTAGCAAAGTGGCAAAGTGGAAAATAACCAGATTAATTAAAAAAAGAGAAAGTGGCGTTCCCCTTGCATATTTACTCGGAGAAAAAGAATTCTTTGGTCTAGATTTTAAAGTTAACAAACACACTTTAATTCCCCGCCCTGATACGGAACTTATGGTGGAGACCATACTTCACCACCTGACCACTTCACCACCTGACCACACAACACTTATAGACGTAGGGACTGGCACAGGTTGTATACCTATCGCTATTTTAGATCGAATCCGTAAATCAGGATTATCCGTAATCCGTAATTCTTATGCTATAGATATTTCTAACAAAGCACTGCGAATTGCTAAAAAAAATGCAAAAACACATAACGTAAATATTAAATTTCTACATGGCAACCTACTCTCACCATTTCTAAAAAACCAAAAGCTGATAGCCTATAGCCAGAAGCTAATAATTACTGCCAATCTCCCCTACCTCACAGAAGAACAATTTGCTAACGAAGCTTCTATCAGGCACGAACCGAAGTCAGCGCTCGTCGCAGAAAACAAAGGCCTCGCACTTTACGAAGAGCTTCTTAAACAAATTCAATCACTACTTTCAACTTCCGACTTTAAACTTTCGACTTATTTAGAAATCGATCCCGACCAAGCAGAGCCAATTATTCCTCTGATAAAAAAATATCTACCTAAGGCAGATATTCAAATAAAAAAAGATTTGAGTGGATTAGATAGGGTGGTTATTATAGAGGCTTGACAAAAAGTCTGTGCTTTGATAATATAATTTATTCTCACCAATCTATTTGAGGCACTTATATGCTCAAAAATGGGAGGGCGAGACTCCTAAAGACTCCATAAGGTGTCTAAAGGCACCAAAGGATGAAGGACATCATGGACATTACTTTCCGTGACGGTTTAAACAGCCGCACTACCGACGACTTCGTGACCAGAGCGGTTGGTCTCCTTCGGTCCAACCTTCGTAAAATCAAACTGTTGACAGCTCAGCTATGTGGTTCCGAGAGCCTACGACTGAGTCCGGAAAATGAGGTCCGTGCACATGTGAAAAGACTGCGCAAGGTGGTCGCGCGTAGTGGGTTCTCCACTTTCCGTGGACAGCTCGAGATGATCGAGCGTGACCTCTGCGACACTGACGGCTACTCCGTAGCCGCTGTAAAGCGCGACGAACTCTCGCCGCACTTCATCACATGCTGTGAAGAAATGATCAAATTCGCCGAACACGTCGAAAAGACCTTCGGCAAACTTTAACCAGGGCTAACTGGAGCTAAAGGGAAATCTCGCCCCTCCCTGCTCCAAACTATTAAAAAAATCACGAACAAATTCGTGATTTTTTATTTAATTTATATTCTATTTTAATAACTAACACTCCCCCGCCCATTTACAACTTCAACCCAAATCTTCCCAGGTTTTAATTTTATTTCTTCGCCGGTAATATCGTAAAATCTTGTTCGGCTGGTTTTATTTTCCTTGACCCATCTTCCGAGTATATCAATACCATTATAAAATACCACAGCTTCACCGCTACCAACCGTCTCCATACCAAGTCGACCAATCTCGTCCAATACTTCTGTCTCCACATACTGCACAACAATAGTATCTGCTTCTATTAGAGTTCCATCTTTGTCTGTATGAGGATAGCCCATTTGATAACGCGCAAATCTAGCTGTGCTAGTATTATATTTCCAGACAGCTTCGTAAACTGGTGGTAGAAAAGAAACGATTATCTCCGTCACTTGTGGTTGAGTGGTTAGGTGGTTAGGTGATGAAGTGTTAAATAGCCAACCCTGATACTCATCTACTTCATAGAGCTCATCATAGCTCTCCAAAGCTTTTTTCCACATTTTTGAAGAGGTATAGACATTATGCGGAGCACTCCTGTCCTCACTCCGCCAAAAATACCAACCACGATAAAATTCATTTAGATTAAATATTTTATTTTCTTCAATTAAGTTTAAGGCATCGGGAGATCCACCCACATGCATATACATGGCGTCACCATATTCCTGTAGCCAATCTAAAAAGTATGGCCTAGCACTACGCACCGGACCGATTTTTAATGCTTCAACAGTCTCTGGATAGACCAACATAAAGCGCGTATAATTTGCCTCTACCGGTGCTTCGTAAACTACACTAGCACTGGCTATCCCAGACTGTGGTCTAGCGCTATAGTGATTTTCTACCATTACAGTCACCAATTTTGGATTGACTTCATTTTTTGTTTTTACGCAGACACCGTCAAGTACACGACGAAAATTACAATCTTTTACAATGTCATCTTGTAAGGACAGGTCGCGACCTGTCCCTCCACTACCACTAAATTTCGCTCCAAAATAATTCCAGCTAAAAAATACCAACAAGACTAACCCAAATAAAAATACAATCCCAGCCAAAACATAAACAAATCCAGGCTCACCAGGTCTGATTTTTTTTAATTTTGATAAATTTATTTTCATGTGCCCTATTATGCCTCAAAATAAAGAAGAAATCAAGTTAATATACATTTGACATACCAACCTAATTTTATTATACTAAAATAACTAATTAATCTTAATAATTAACCTATGACCAAAGAAGATATTGAAAAAACAAAAGAAGTTGAACCACCAAAACCAACTAAGGAAACTCCTGTAGCAAACCCAGCCGAAGCAGCTGCTGTTGACGAGGCAATAGCAGAGACAATGGAAGAAAGAGATCCTGACAAGTTAGAATTTTCTGACAAAGAATCTTTCATACAATGGATTGAAGAAAATTCCACCGAACTTCCTGATAAATATGATGGAGACTCTTTAACTACAATAAATAAAGGCCTTGATAGAAACAATGAGCCTGTTGGTTTTGCTGGTTTTGTTGGTTTTGAAAAAGATGGAAAAAGAAGCCAGTGCTATTTTAAAAACATAAAAATAAAAGGAATAAGTGGGGGTAATAATCTATCTAGGTACGGTTTAATAAAAGCCATGATAGAACTTGGATATGATTGCGGAACTAATAGTCGCATGGTATAGACAACTCACAAATAAAATAAAAAAACAAATGTTACCCCTTAAAAAGTTTATCTTTTTAGTTAAAAAATTAGAAAAACGACCTTTTGAATTTCAAACCATCTCAACCAAACAAGAAATTCTTACGAAAGGAAAACTCGCAAGCGAACAACTAAAAAAACCCTTTGAAAAACGACATCTCACAAAAAGTCACGTCTATAAAATACTTACTAATATAGAATCGTGCTTTTCCTATACATCATTTGATGAGGTTTTTTTTATACAAAATCTAAATAATCTATTAGATAGCTATAAACTTTCTTCTACCTACAAAGAACACAAAGAATTTCTAGATGAACTGGGTAATCAAATTAATATTACAAAGAAGAAAATACTTGTATATCATATTGGTTTAGAATCCCTAGATGAAAGATCTCAAAAGATGACACCAGAAGAAAAAGAAAAAAGCGATACGGAAACAATTCAAAAAATCGGTATATTTTATATTCTAGAATACACTATTTATATTCTTTCAATACTCAATACTCTCACAGAGGACCAAAGAAAGAAATTGTTTTACGAAGGACTAGAAACAAAGGAAGCAAATTTACCACCTTATACTGATTTCCGAGAAAGTTTTCGTAAGGATTTGTGTCTAAAAATATTTAACGCAGAATTAAGAAATAGCTTATTTGAAATATTCTTCACCTTTGAATCTATCTTTGACAAGGGTGAACTGCAAAATATTTACAAAGGATTCAAAACATTCAATCTAGAACTTCTAAAATTATTTCACAAAGAAGGTGTCGAGATATTCAATACTATCATACTCTCCCCTTTCGGTGAAAAAATACCTATGGGTGAATTGATAGAAAAAATAAATGCTCTTGAAATAAAATAATTTATCACAAACATCAAAAAACCACCCTTCCGGGTGGTTTTTATAATTTGTATTATCTACAATCTTATTCTTTCTTATCACCTTCTGCTTTATCTCCCTCTTTCTTTTCTTCTCCACCTTCTTCTGTAGCAGAACCATCTTTCTTGTCACCTTCTACTTCTACATCAGCAATACTAGGAGCTTCAGCTTCATCCATAGCTTTCAACTCATCTTCACTAAGAGGAGCAGAAACTTTGGCAATTGTGCCGTCTGGATCATCTGTTATGACAACACCAGTTGGTGCTGGTAAATCTTTTACACTAATAACATCATCAAAAGTAGCTAGAGTAGATAAGTCTACATCAATATGTGAAACCAAATCTTTTGGTAAACATTTTACATTTACAGTATCGTGAGTTTTTACCAATGTACCACCCTGTTCTTTAACAGCCATAGAATCACCGACAAAATTAAGCTCAACAGTAGCACTCATCTCTACACCCATCTTGATTTGACGTAAATCAACGTGAGTAATAGTACGTTTGACTGGATCAATTTGCATGTCTTGGATAAGAACCTTAGTTGGTTCTTTGTCTCCCTCAACTGTAAAATCAATCAAGGTAGCTTCACCAGCCTCTTTATATAATTTTTCAAAAACATTATATTCCAAAGAAATAGAAACAGGTTCAATCTCTGGTCCATACAAAACACCAGGAATCAATCCTTCAGCACGAAGTTCTTCGGCTTGTCCTTCGCGTTTTTTAGCAGTTAGACTAATTGTCATAAATTAATATTTAAAATTAAATTTGTTATTTTTTAATAAAGTGTGAAAACCTAGAAGTTCATCCTCATCAATAGACTGTCTATTGCGAAGCCTTTTGGCATCTTTTTCATCTAGATCTGTTAGCATTCCAACAGAGCTCATACCAAGATTACTGACTACAATTACGGCTAAAACAGAATTGGAACAGTGTGGGCAAGTAATGTGAACTAGATTTGCTTCACCTCGTTCCTCTACTATTTTGGCCTGTTTAGCAGAATATTTACCCTGACACACAGGGCATTCCTTCATTATTTTTATCTGCTCTTGAATAGGGTCTGATTGTGAGTCTCCTTTTTTCATAAACTTAGTGGACCACACACAAACGCAAAGCCTGGGTGCGATGGACAATAATATAACACAATTAATATTAGATGTCAAGGCAGGCTTACACCTAACTACTCAACCACCTGACCACTAATATTAAACATTACCAATTGATTGTTCTGTTGATTTAATTTCTGACCAAAGCATTTTACCTATTTCATCTGCAATTTCAATAATTCTATCATATTTTTCTCTTTCTAACCAGCCCTCTTTTATAGCAAAATTACATAAATATCTAGACTCTGCTAGTGAACCGTAAGAAATCTCATAAAAATTCAATTGCACTTTTTTCCTCTTACGAGAATACCCTTCTATATAATTCAATATAACTGACAGAGTCGCTCTTTTAAGTTGAGATGTGGTGGAATATAGTTCTTCTTTTGGAAATTCCTTAGCTAACTTATAAATAAAATGCACGTAATCATCCATTAAAAATTTTAACTTATTTTGAAAAGGTGACATTGTATTTTCCAAAGTCATAAAGTAATCAGGTGATTAGGTGGTAAGGTGGTAAAGTGGTTGAGTAGTTAAGTGCTCCTAGAAACTGACAGAGCTATTCCTACAAGAAGTAAATTTATAAGCATAGATGAGCCCCCGTAGCTCACAAATGGCAAGGTGACACCCGTGACTGGTAAAAACCCCGTCGCCCCTCCTATATTGACGAGCATTTGCACCAAAAATAAAAATAGAATACCTAAAACTAAATAAGTAGAAAATTCATCACGACTACGCCCAGCAATTTTTAAAAGACGCCATAAAATAATAAAATACAAAACTAAAACCAAACTTGCCCCCAAGAAGCCTAATTCCTCAGCAATAACAGAAAAAATAAAATCAGTCTGAGCTTCTGGTAAAAAATGTAATTGACTCTGTGAACCAAAACCAAGTCCCCTGCCCCAAAAATTTCCAGAACCAATAGCAATAACCGATTGTGTCACATTATAGCCAGCCCCCAATGGATCACGTGCCGGATCAATAAAGGTAAGGATTCTTTCTTTTTGATAATCTTTGAAAAGAAGACCCCAAGCAGATACAAAAACTACAATGCCTATTAAAATCAAACCAATAATATATCTTTTTTTCTTGACAGTCATAAATAAAAGACCGAACCAAGTACCAAGTAAAACCAAAGCTGAACCCAAATCTGGTTGGAGCATGATAAGACCAGCCAATAAAAAAGTAATAATACCTGAACTAATTATAAATTGTGATTTTTCAAAACGACGACCATGTTGAGAAATCCACCAAGCCAAAAATAAAACCAAAGCAACTTTGGCAAACTCTGCTGGCTGAAAAGAAAAACCAAAAACTCTAAACCAACCAGTGGTTCCACGAACATTAACACCAAAAAATAAAACCAACACTAACAAAAGTAAAGAAAAAATATAAACAAGCTTTACACTACCACGATAAAAAGACACGTGCATAAAAGCTGCCAAAATTAACAAACCCAACCCCAGACCCAAAGCTAAAACTTGAGTAGGAAAATAGATCAATTCTTCGCCATGTGACAAATCCACACTATATATAGCTGACAGTCCCACAGCAATCAAAACCAAAACAGCCACCAAAAGTAGCCAGTCAAATTTTCGCAGAAAGATTGATTTGAGATTAATCATACCATTAGTTTATCACGTAAAAATTAACTCAACAACCTTGCACAAATAGTCTAGAGGATCCGAGATAATACTGTTTGACCCCGACGTATAATAAAATATTATTTTATCAGCGAGCAACCCCTCCACCCTTCGGGCACCTCCCCTTAGAATGGGGAGGAAACATATTAAACGAATTCCCTTCCCTTTTAGGGCACACTATCCTTTAGGGTTAAGGGAAGGGCTAGGGATGGGTTGCGTATATCAAAAAACCACCAAAGGTGGAAATAAATAACCAAGTACTAACTATATTAATATCACACAAACAAAATAAGACCCCTTATCTAAAATACGCATCTCTATCAAACACATTCAAAACTGGATAGACTCTAACATCGGTTACACGTAAATTTGAAAGCATTGATCTGACATCTATATAGCGCGTTTCACCACCTAGAAATTGTTCCTCTACTACATAAAGATAACCTGCTGTACCACCGTCAACCAATTCAATTATAAATTCTGGTTCCCAAAAATTATAAACACTGTCATTGATCACATCAAATTCTACAATATTACTTGGAATATTGGCTGCTCGACTAGATCGAGTGTATTTAAAATTTTCAATGATAAATCTTTTTCTACTCTCCATAAATTCTGCCACATCTTTTATGTCATGCGTATCTACTTTTTGCCAATCCACTTCAAAAACCAATTCTACTTTTCCAGGAAAACGTTCCGCTTCCTGCCCAAAGAAAACCAAAGGCATAGTCTCACCCGGCAAAACCACCACTTGCCTAGTCTCTGTTTCACCTTCACTATGTTTGTATCTAAAATCAACTTTAGCTACCCAACGCTCATTTGAATTTATAACCAAAGTAGCAAAATCATATTTGCCAGTCGCACTTTCAAATATTTCTACATTATCAACACGCAAATTTTGCGGGCCATAAACATAATTCAAACTTTCATAATCAACAAATTCACTTGGTTGATTATTATAAATAATTTGATCCTGCGGATAACCCACTACCAAATAAAAAATAAAATAACCAAAACCATAAGAAACACTAGCAATACACCACATAACCAAAACAGTCATGCCTATTTTTCTAAGCCTAGCTTTGTGACGCAAATACCATTCCCCCAGCTTCAAACTACGATTACTAAATTCACCAGTAGGATCCCGGTATTGCTCAAATTTATTTTCTTTTTTCTTTCCAAACATAATACCAACATTATACCACAAATAAAAAAACCATTCTATAATTAAAATGATTTTTTAACCCAAATATATTTTTACAAACAAACTTGGGAGAAGTGCGGACAACGAGGTCCGCGGGTTGAAAGATCGGAAGGAACGAAAGGAACGGGAGAGGATGAACGAACTCTAGTGTCCAGAGCCATAGATCTTGGCACGAAGCCCTGCCTGTGAAAGCTCCGGACCAGGGGCGTAGGCGACACCAAGCTCTTCGGCGGTTTTGTCGGTGAAAGAACGAGGGCCCTGCTGACTCCTCTTCATCTTCCATTGGCTGGCAGGCCGTCGTGGTTTACGGCGAGAAAATCCCGATACCCTCATGTGTCCTCCTTTTCCCGAGTCTACTGACTCTTGTTGCTCAGACCAGCCTGGCGCACCTGCTCGAGCAATTCGCGCTGTTCTTTATCAGTCGGACACTCACAGCCGAGAAAACCGACGCCGTAGTCGACATCTCCGAGGTGTTCGGTCTCGACTGGTCCGCGATCACGGAGCCTTTCCTGAACTTCCCGCCTCACATCCTATGGCGAAGGTGATGGCAAGGGAGCCAGAAGCCAATCACTTGCTCGAGTAAGCATTTTATCACACCTCCTTAACGCATCAGCCCAGGAACTGAGTCCATCTGCGAGCTCTCTCTTCGGCATCAGGATCCTCACAGCGAAGGAAGCTGCCGTCGTCACCATCGAGATCACTGAAATGCACGGTCTCGACAGGACCTTGGTCTAAGATCATAGCTTGCCACTCTTTCACTGGAGTGGGAGGAATTTCGAATCCATCCAAAACCCAAGGATTACCCATTTTCTCACACCTCCGTGTGGCCGTTGACGTTGTATACCTAGTATAGATAATTACCCAAAAAAAGGCAATTGAAACCCCTTGCCCTCCACACCCAAACATGCTATAATATCGTCGTAATTTTAATAAAAACTGCCGACTCCGTAAGACTCGTCGGCTTTATAAGCCTTTATATTTATGCCAATAAAACGTGTTTCCAAAGGAAGAATTGAAAAAAAACCAACTGCAAAAGAGGTAGTAAAAAAAACACCTGTTGAAAAAAAAGAGGTTGTTAAAGTTGCAAAGAAAGCTCCCGCTGAAAAGAAAATCCGTAAAACAAAAAATGATGGTAGCTACAGCGCCAAAAATATTACAGTACTCGAAGGACTTGATGCAGTTCGCAAAAGACCAGGAATGTACATTGGCTCTACCGGTGTCACAGGTCTTCACCACATGCTATGGGAAGTAGTGGACAATGCTTTTGACGAAGCCATGGCTGGACACTGCGATGAAATTTTAGTTAGACTTTTACCAGACAATTGGGTAGCTGTGACCGACAATGGTCGTGGTATTCCAGTTGATATGCATCCTATAAAAAAAGTTAGTGCTCTAGAACTCGTATTGACCCAGCTTCATGCTGGGGGAAAATTTGGTGATAGTGGTTACAAAGT
>CAZRUM010000004.1:0-41335 GCA_964603435.1 uncultured Gammaproteobacteria bacterium
ATAGTAGAAGGTGATGAATACAAATCTTCTCGTTGGGATAATAAAGCTAAATTTTTTCATTACAAACCCACTCACCTACTCCTCACAGCTTGCAAATGGGACCATGCGGATGTTTATCCCACTGAGCAATCTTATATGAAGGCCTTCGATGAATTGATTGAATTGGTACCAAAAGATGGATTAATAGTAGCCAGTGAACACGTCACACACAACATGGACCACATAACAAATATTATAAGATACGGTAAATCAGAAACAAATGATTATAAATATTCTAACGTCGTGCAAACACAGGATGGCTTGGATTTTGACATAACACTCAAATCTAAAACTTACAATCTAAAACCTAAAATTCTAGGCACATATCAAGCCGAAAATATTACTGCTTGTTTTGCAATGGCACACCAGATTGGTATTGAACCAGAAAAAATTATTAGTTCAATTGAAAGTTTCAAAGGTATAAAAAGAAGACTGGAAAAAAGATTTGTAGGTGACGCGACTATCATTGATGACATTGCTCACTCTCCTGACAAAGCTCAGTCAGCCCTGCAAACTCTTTCTAATATCTATTCTGAACCACAGAGTGGTGAAGAATCTGTCGAAGCCAAGTCCGATACTCTACAAAGTATAAATGTAAACCAAAATAAACACACTTCGAAAGATCCTCACGGTCGCTCGAGCTCCCTCAGGATTTCTCCTAGAATAATTGCAATCTTTGAACCAAACGGAGGTAATAGACAACAAGAATCTATTCCTGGTTATGATAATAAATTTGTCAGTGCCGACGAAGTCATTATTCCTCGTCTGACTCGTATTAAACAAGACCCGACTAAACCAGAAAATCTAGACGGAGAAAAACTAGCACAAGTAATTTCTAAAACTCATCGCAATGCAAAATATATTACTGACGATGAAGAAATAATTAATTATCTTGTCAAAAATACCAACAAAAACGATGTGGTAGTTTTTCTTGGTAGTCACGGCTTTAGAAACATGATTGAAAACTTAATTGAAAAATATGAAAATTCCTAAACAGGCTAAAAAAGTATTTGACGGAGTGATATTTGATGTTTATCACTGGGAGCAAGATATGTATGACGGCAGTAAAGCTACTTTTGAAGCACTTAAAAGACCTTACGGAACAAGAATTATTCCGACACAAGGTGATAAAATAATTGTTTCCAAAGAAAATCAACCTACCCAAGAGGAAACGATAGGAACTTTTGGTGGAAGAATGGACGAAGGAGAAACACCTCTGGAAGGAGCAAAGAGAGAATTATTGGAAGAGTCTGGTCTTGTATCTGATGATTGGGAACTCTTCGTTGAACACGAACCTTACCCAGAAAAAATGAATTTTAAAATTTACACTTTTATAGCTCGCGATTGTAAAAAGATACAAGAACAAACAGAAGACCCAGGAGAAAAAATAAAACCATTCGCAGTTGATTTTGAAAGTTTTATAGATATTGTTTTGGATAAAAGTTCACCTATTACAAAAGAATTTGCTCTAGATATCTTCCGAATGAAAGAAGCTGGTACACTAGAAAAATTCAGACAAAGATTATTTCCAAACTAAAAATCCCCTACTCGGGGATTTTTTAATCTGTATAAATCAGTCTAAATCAATGCTTTATTTTCCTTCATCAACAATCTCAGTTTCTACATTCTCACCATCAATCTTGGTAACAAGTAAAGAAATCCCACAGACATTACATTCAATAACCTGTTTTTCTGCTAAATTTGGATAAGTGTTCAAATCAACTTCATTTTTACATTCTGGACAAATAAGCTTCATATTGATATTATTAATTATGTTAGACGTTCATTATTCTAACACAATCTAATTTTTTATTCAAATCAGTGAAATCTTTTTAATAATCAATGAAATCAATGTAATATGAAGTCAATTCAAACCCCCTGTTCAGCCATTTCCCAAGTTTGTAATGTTGGTGGCGATGTCTTTCTAAAACGAGAAGACCAACACAAGTATGGCTCCCACAAAGGCAGGTCTATTCCCCCAATGGTCAAAAAGTATTTCAAAGAAGAAGGGATAACAAACTATGTGATTTCTTCTTCTGGAAATGCGGCTCTAGCTGCTATTCACGCCATCCAAGTCCACAATCGCAATAACCCCAGTAAACTAAAACTGACAGTTTTTGTTGGTTTAAATATTGATGGGGCAAAACTAAAAATGCTTTTGGGTGTTATTGAAGATCCAAATGTAAAACTAGAACAAGTAGAACGCCCAAAGCAATCTGCTTTTGCGATTGATAAGGAAGGTACAGCAAAACTACTTCGCCAATCTACTGACGACAATGCCCTAGCTGGATATTTTGAACTAGCCCAAGAACTAGATAAAATTCCAAACTTACAAGCAATATTCATTCCAACTTCATCTGGTACTACTGCCCAAGGTATAGGTGAAGCTTTTCAGACTGAATTTATAGAACAAAATCCTCAAATCCATATTGTACAAACTACTGCTTGCCACCCCATTGCCGAAACTTTTGATAATGACTTCACAGAAGCTGAATCTGTAGCCGGCGCTATTGTTGATAAAGTGGCTCATCGCAAAGAAGAAGTTCTAAAGAGTATTGAAGGAACCAAAGGCTCAGCCTGGATAGTGAATAACGAAGAAATTGCTCAAGCTCAAGAACTTGCCAAGAACGGCTGTCATGTCGCCATGTCTGCCAACTCAGCCCTTTCTATTGCGGGATTAAAAAAAGCCGCAGAGCACGGCTTTAAATTTAATGGTAATGTAGTTTGTCTAGTTACAGGGATGTAATGATACTAACAATATTCCCCGGATCACTCACCTGTCCTCTTTCACCTTTTTTTGTATAATACTGATCTTCTAGCTGAAGGTCAGTTTTTTTAAATAAATTTTCTAATTCTTCCAATGTAAAACCATGATAATATCTCTCTCCCAAAACTTCACCTTCTGAATCAAGCCACGGTACAAGAAAATCTTTTGTCACGTGTGAGTCATCAGACGATTTTACGTGGCCTGTTTCAAATTCTTTAAATTTACCTTTTTCTACCATTTTACTAGCACTTTTGGAATATAGATTCCAATTTGTCATAATAATTTTCCCTCCGGGTTTTAAAACTCTTTTCATTTCTTCTAAAGACTTAATTCTTGAGACTTCGTCTGGTAAATGATGGAAAGTAGCAATACAATATATAATATCAAACTCCCCCACTCCAAAAGGTAGCTCTGTCATCTCAGCAACCTCATGTCGAGCTTCTGGGAAATCTTCTCTGGCTACTTCAATTTGGCCCTCGCTCTGATCCACCCCAACATACTCCACACCTTGAAAATCTTTGAAAAGATGGTATAATCTGCCTGTTCCACAACCAAGATCCAAAACCTTGTAGTTATCCTTCATATATTTAGACAAGGGTTTTAGATCATCCCAAAGATACTGCCGAGTTTGTGCAAACGGACGAGCAATCTTATTATAAGTTTCTTTATTTAATTTTACTAAATCTTGCATAGATGAATAATAGCTTAGAACAAATTATTTTAAATATTATAGAACACAAGCCTCAAACCAAGGCTAAGTTTGATGATGCTCGTCGGAAAGTCTGTGGTAAATTGAAAACTACTCAACCTTCCAATCGCAACTTGCTACAAGCATACCAAAATATGGTAAAAAAGAAAAGAGTAAAAGCTGATGCCCAACTAGAAAGATTTATGCGCAAAGCTGATATTAGAACTCTTTCTGGTGTAGCTATTATCACTTCACTATGCAAACCTTACAACTGCCCCGGCAATTGTGTTTATTGTCCGACAGAGGTAAAGATGCCAAAAAGCTATCTAGCCAGTGAACCAGCTGCCGCTAGAGCCCTAGGTCTTGCGTTTGATCCATATGAACAAATACAAAAACGCATAGAGATGTTGAAACGTTCTGGTCACCCTACTGACAAAATTGAATATATTATAAAAGGCGGAACTTGGAATGCCTACCCTCTAAAATATCAATATTGGTTTATTCTAGAATCTTTCCGTGCTTGCAATAACCTAACTCGCAATAAAAAACAAAAAAAATATTTACAAACTTATACTTTAGAAAAATTCCAGACACTACTAGAAGCTGAACAAAACTACAACGACAAAATAGCAAAAAAGAAAATTATTGGATTGACTTTGGAAACTAGACCGGATGCCATAAACCCAACCACGATAATGCACATGCGCAAACAAGGTTGTACGAGAATTGAACTGGGTTTGCAAGCTCCGGACGATAAGATTTTAGAACTAGTAAAACGTGGACACAATGTACAACAATTTCGTGATGCCATGACTCTGCTTCGTGGAGCTGGTTTTAAAGTTGACCTACACTTTATGCCAGACCTGCCTGGTACTACAGCAAAGCACGATGTGGAAATGTACAAATCACTCTTTACTGATCCAGGTTTCAAACCAGACATGGTAAAAATTTATCCCTGTGCTGTAATAAAATCAGCCGAACTTTACAAATGGTACAAATCTAAAAAATATAAACCCTACGGAGAGAAAAAACTATTTGAAGCATTGATACAGATGAAATCTGCCACACCTAGATACTGTAGAATCTCTAGACTCATTCGTGACATCCCTACTGGCGATATTCAAGCCGGCAACTCTATCACAAACTTACGTGAATATTTGACTGTTGAAATGAAAAAACAAGGTTTGAAATGTAATTGCCTACGCTGTCGTGAAGTGGGACACTCCACTTTATCACCCAACCACCTAACCACTTTACCACCGAAACTTTTTGTTGATGAGTATGAAACAACCGGTGGTACTGAATATTTTATTTCTTTTGAAGATAAAAAAAGACAAGTTGTCTTTGCATTCTTGCGTCTTAAAACACCCGACAAGCTCCCCTCTCTTTCTAAGAGAGGGGCTGGGGGTGAGTTGCTCGAACGTCTCCCAGAAATCAAAGACTCTGCTTTCATTCGCGAACTCCACACCTACGGACAACTTCTTGATCTAGGTACAACTAGTAAATCCGCCAGCCAACATAAAGGTCTTGGTAAAAAATTAGTTAAAGAAGCGGAAAAAATTAGCAAAAAAAATAAATATAAAAAAATCGCCGTTATTTCAGGCGTTGGTGTACGTGGATATTACCGCAAGCTTGGATATAAGAAGCAAGGTACGTATATGACTAAGACGATTTAACCCAAACTCAAAATCACAACCCCCACAATCATAAATACTAAAGCTACCAGCTTTAGTATTATATTTTTCTTGTCTATTTTTTCTTTTACAATATGTGGGTAGTAAATAGAAAGGATTGTTGCAATTATAAAAATAAACAAAACTTGTGTACCCTCAAAGGCATATACCAAGGCGGCAGTACCAAACACTAGTGCCCATTGATTTATTAACATTCCAAAATTATCCAGAAAAGACACCCCAAACACCAAGCCAGCCAAGCTCTTGTCTAATTTTTTTATTTCCTTTTTAAAACTTTTTCTAAACCCACTATGCAAAAAAACAGTAAAAACAAAACCAAACATCAAAAATTGTATCCAAACAAAAGCGTTTAGAAATGCTATATTTTTTACCACATGATGAAACGCAACACCATACAGAGCATACCCAAATGAAGAAACTAACATCAATGGTAAAGCTTTGGAAAACTTAAATTTTTTGTGTCCAGCATGCACAGAAACTATAAAGGCACCTGACACCAAAAAGGCAAAAGCTAATAACTGATAAGCAGTAAATGTTTCATCAAAAAAAGACCAACCTAAGAGCAGACTAAACAGAGGAATTGTATTCCACAGTATACTTATTCTAGTTGGCTCTTCTATCTGCATTGCACGGATATAGGGTAAACCTGCAAAAAAATATAAAAATGCACACAAAACTAACCACAAAAAAACTCCCAACCCAGGAAATTGGAAATCAATAAAAGGCACAATACCAGCTGACATAAGGGCACCCGCAACTACAAACCAAATAAGATAAACATAGGGATCTTTCATCCTTTTGGAAACTACATATTTGTCCCCTATACCAGCAAATGCCCAGACTAAATTTGCTGCAACTGCTAAAAATATCCAAAACATAATATTTGTCTAAAACATGCGATTATGGTACCATAATATTGCTTAATTTTCAATTTTATGAAGATAATTCTCGCTTCCGGACCAGTTGTAATAGAGGACGAAAAAGTCTTGCTAAACCGAGAGAAAAAAGACTATGGAACAACCCCATGGCTTTTCCCCGGTGGAAAAGCTGAACCAGGAGAAACTGATCCTGAGATTATCTGCAAACGTGAAATCGCAGAAGAAATGGGAATTAAAATTGAAATTATTAAAAAACTAAAAACCCTTGAAGGTAAAAGTTTCTCAAACAACAAAGATAAAAAATATATCTTACACCACTACCTTGCCAAAAGAATTGGAGATATAAAACCTGCTAACAATATAATAGAATGGGGCTGGTATGACATAGATAATCTCCCAAACAATTGCGCACCCAATGTTTACGAAATAATTAAAGATTATAAAAATAATAATAAATAAAAATTATGAATAAACAAAAACTAAAAGACTTTGACCCACAAATAAAAGAATTGATTGAAAAAGAACTAGAACGACAAGAATCTGGACTAGAGATGATCCCAAGTGAAAACTTTGTCTCTCTAGCGGTTTTGGAAACCCTAGGTTCAGTTCTTACAAATAAATATGCCGAAGGCTATCCTCGCAAACGTTATTATGGTGGCTGTGAAAATGTAGATGTAATAGAACAGCTAGCAATTGACAGAGCCAAGGAAATTTTTGGAGCTGAACATGTCAATGTTCAACCACTGTCTGGTGCACCAGCCAATATTGCAGTTTACTTTGCTCTACTGGAACCTGGTGACACTATTCTTGGTATGGACTTATCTCACGGTGGACATTTGACCCACGGACACCCTGTCACTCACATGACAAAAGTTTTTAACTTCATTAGATATAAAACTACCCCAGAAGGCACACTTGATTATGACAATATTCGTGAAATGGCATTGGAACATAAACCAAAATTAATCTTAGTAGGCTATAGTGCTTATTCTCGTGAGATTGATTATGCTCGTATCAAAAAAATTGCAGACGAAGTGGGTGCTATTACTATGGCCGATATTGCTCATATTGCTGGACTTATTGCTGGTAAACAAATGAATAATCCAGTACCAGTTTTTGATGTGGTCTCTACCACTACTCACAAAACTTTGCGTGGTCCTCGTGGTGGTATGATCATGTGTAAAGAAGCTTTTAAAAAGAAAATTGATAAGTCAGTTTTCCCAGGTTTTCAAGGTGGCCCACATGAAAATAATATTGCCGGCAAAGCCATTGCTTTTAAAGAAGCTCTACAACCTGACTTTGTAGAATATGCCAAGCAAATAAAACTTAATGCCAAAGTATTAGAAAAAAAATTTAATGAATTTGGTTATAAATTAATGTTTGGTGGTACTGACAATCACTTACTCCTAATTGACGTCACTCCAAAAGGCGTGACTGGTAAAGAAGCAG
Source organism: uncultured Gammaproteobacteria bacterium (assembly GCA_964603435.1). Lineage (GTDB taxonomy): Bacteria > Patescibacteriota > Patescibacteriia > Magasanikbacterales > UBA922 > CAZRUM01. The sequence goes on from CAZRUM010000004.1 coordinate 7,516, forward strand.
AGAAGGCACTCGACATTGCAGGAATTACAGTAAACAAAAATATGATTCCAGATGACACACGCAGTCCATTTGATCCATCTGGTATTCGTCTCGGTACTCCAGCTCTGACTACCAGAGGAATGAAAGAACCTGAAATGGAAATTATTGCTGATATTATAAATCGCACTTTACTAAACCATACTGATGAAGCTGTGCTTGCAGGTATTCGAGAAGAAGTCAGAGAACTAACTAAGAAGTTTCCACTTTATCCGGAACTATCATAGAACACAAATCTAACAAGTTATTACAAATTTTCGCAAATTTATATATTTGTATTAATTTGTCTGATTTGTATAATTTGAGTTCTATTTAATTTACTATGGAATACCAAACAAAATCAGAACAAGAATTAATTGATTTAGGAAAAACACTGGCTAAAGATTTTAAGCCGGGTGATATTGTATTACTCTACGGAGACCTGGGTGCTGGCAAGACAACCATGACAAAAGGTATGGCAGAACATTTTGGTATTACTGACGTTGTTAGTCCTACTTTTACTCTAATGCAAACATATCCAGAACAAAACTTTGTTCATATAGACACATACAGACTAGAAGACAAGGAACAGCTGGTTGAAATAGGAGTAGAAGATTATCTGGGAAATGAAAACTATATTTGTGTGATAGAATGGCCAGAAAAAATTGAAGGGCTATTAAAAGATAAGCCTGCCCGCCATGCAAGCCTGCAAGGTGTTGCGGGCGGGAAAACAATAAAAATAAAGATTGAACATGACGGAGATGGAAGGAAAGTAGAAATCAAAAATTAAAACTAAAAAACCACCGAAAGGTGGTTTTTTAATAGTAATTATTTATTATGCAGCTTCTTTTTTTTCTGATGCACCAATATCAAAATTCTTACCATCAAGTTTATCCAAAATTTTTACAACCTCTTTTTCAGCTTTTAATAAATTATGAACCCCTTCAAGAACAAATTTTCTATCATTTTCTAATAAACCAAGGTTTCTTAATTTTGATTCAATTCCATATATTACTTCATCTGACATACGCACATGTCCTTCAATTTTTTCTGGATCAATTTCCTGAAATCTTAGTGTTCGCGATTTATCCAAAAACAAAACTGTTGGATTGCCTGGGTCTGGGTCATACATACGGTCAGGAGTATTGGCCGTAATGGAGGCATCGCCTGGCTTTGTATCATCTAGGTATTTATCAACGAGGTCAGTCAATATCTCCATTTTTTGTTCATCAGAAATTGCACCATTCCCATGAGATCTACATCCTTTTATCTCCCAAACATGCTCTACATCACCCTCACGTAAAAAACGCTCAGCAAATTTACTATCATTTTGCAATCTATAAAACATTTTTTCAACATCATCATCAGTAGCAATTGTTTCAGCATTTTCAACATACTCTTTCACGTCTCTAAATTTTTCTTTCTTAGATTCATCATCCGAATTAATCTCATTTTCTGAAGCTGACTCCTCAAAACCAGATGAAGAAAGATAAGCTCCCTCTTTTTCCTCACTATCATCTGGTTTTTTTATTCCACCAAAATCTACATGTTCCGCCCCAAATCCTGTGCCTAATTCTTCAGAACCTGATTGTGAATATCCTTCACCCATATATTTTTATTTAATAATAAATCTCCTTATAATTAATAGTATCACACAGACACAAAAAAGCAAGACAGTATCCACATGCCAGAAAAACAAAAAACCAACCTAACGGCTGTTTTTTTGTTTTGTAACATCTACACCAAATTCTTTCAACTCTTCAACTAATTTGCATATTGGTAGACCAACCGTCGCAAAATAATCACCACAAATCTTAGTAATAAATACTGCCCCCAAACCTTGAATAGCATAGGCACCAGCTTTATCCATTGGCTCACCAGTAGAGATATATTTATCAATCTGACAATTGGACAAATTCTTCATAGATATCTTTGTTTCCGTGTCCCAGGTAATTTCCTTACCAGACTCTGTATCCATAACTGTACAAGCAGTAATAACAGAGTGAGTTTTTCCAGACAGCATCTGCAAAAATTCTTTGGCCTGTTTTTTTGTTTTTGGTTTTCCCAAAACTTTATTATTATAAACAACGATAGTATCTCCTGATATAATCAAAGAATTTTTATACTTTTCAGAAACTGATTTTGCTTTCCCAAAAGACAAAAACTTTACTAGATCTTTTGGTTTCTTTGGCAAAGTCAGATCTTCTTCATAACCATTGTTTACTGCCTTAAATTTTATTCCAATCTTTTTTAATAGTTCCTTTCTTCGCGGTGAAGTAGAAGCTAAAATAATTTGTTTCATATTTTATTATTCTTTTATTGAATACTTACACCCACAATAATCCTGCCTATATATCCCCCGCTCTTCCACCATTTTTTTACTTTTTTCTTGTCTACCAGCTTTTTTCCAATCTTCTTCCAGATATTCTATATTATATATTTTTTCTAAACTTTTCCCAATTGGATTTATAATCTGAGCTCTTTTATTACGCCCACTTGTAAGACTAGTAGAAAAAATATCAAAGTTATTATCGCGAGCATACTGTGCAGTTCTTTCCAGACGAAGTTTGAAACATACGGGACACCTAGCCCCCATTTCTGGTTCATGTTCCAGACCACGTACAGCTTCATCCCACCGCTCCACATCATAATCTTCATCAACCATTGGAATACTCCACTCCTCACAAACTTTTATAACTTCGGCTTTACGTTTTAAATATTCCTCTTCTGGATAAATATTTGGATTATAAAAAAATACTGTAAGTTCATTTTTACTTTTCAGCTCATCTATAATTGCAATACTACATGGAGCACAGCAAGTGTGCAAGAGGAATCTCTTTTTTAACATATTTTTTTTAATCAAGACACAAGAAACAAGAAACAAACAAATTACAAATAATAATTACCAATTACTTTTTTGAAATTTGTGATTTAATTATTGTTTGTCTCTTGTATCTTGTTTCTTTTTAGCTTTCTGTGCACCCATATATTCATTCCACTTTGTTGGTGCTTTTTTAAAATAATCTTTATTTTTTAATTCTTTTGGTAAATAATCTTGTTCGACAGGTCCTTCGGCATCTGGATTGCCCGCCCGCAATGACTTGCTGTCAAGCATGTCGGGCGGGTATTGGTAATCCTTTCCATAACCAATTTCCTTCATAAACTTTGTCGGAGCATTGCGCAGATGTATCGGCACACCAAGCTCAGAAGTCTTGCGTGCATCCATAGCCGCTTCTTCATATGCTCGATAAAGTACATTAGACTTTTTAGACTTAGCACAATATACTACAGCTTGTGCTAGATGTACACTACACTCAGGCATGCCAATCTTATGACAAGCGTCATAGGCAGTACTGACTTGCACCAAGGCTTGGCTATTTGCCATACCAATATCCTCACAAGCAAAACGCAACACTCTACGAGCGATATATAATGGATCTGCTCCACCCTCTAGCATTCTTGCCAACCAATAGAGTGATGCATTGGCATCCGAACCTCTCATGGATTTGTGCAATGCGGAAATAAGATTATAAAACTCTTCGCCTTTTTTATCGAACACCAAATGGGTTCTTTGCAAGGATTCTTTTATATCTGTTTCATCAATAACTATTTTTGCTTCTAGACTTGTTACTTTGGATTTGAAAGCAAGTTCAAGTCCGTTGATAGCTGTCCTCGCATCTCCACCAGACAATCCAGCAAGTAGTTTCTTAATCTCTGGTTTAATCTTAACCTTGTAACTCCCAAGACCACGTTCTTTATCTTTCAACACTTGATCAACTATTCCAACCAATTCATCTTCTGACAAAGATTTTAAAATAAAAACACGAGAACGAGACAAGAGTGGTCCAATAATTTCAAAAGATGGATTTTCTGTAGTCGCCCCTATCAAAACCACATCTCCTTTTTCTACCACAGGCAAAAGTGCATCCTGCTGAGCTTTATTCCAACGATGAATCTCATCTATAAAAAGAATTGTTTTTTGCTGTTCCAAACCTTGAGATCTTTGCTTAGCCTCAACAATTACCTGACGAAGTTCTTTCTTACCACTCTCCACCGCTGATAAAACTACAAAATGTGATTTAGTTTGCTCAGCTACGATTTGCGCCAACGTTGTTTTCCCTACTCCCGGGGGCCCCCAAAAAACAAGACTGGATAACTGATCATTTTCAATTAACTTACGAAGTAATTTTCCTTTTCCTACAATATCAACTTGCCCAAAAAACTCGTCAAATGTGCGAGGTCTCATTCTGTCTGCCAGTGGCTGACTATTATTACCCATATTCATATTTCTTATCCGTAAATCAGGATTATCCGTAATCCGTAACTATTTATCTCCATTCCAAAGTTTATATAATCTTAAAGCTGTTTTCTCTTTAAATTTTGTTAAACGACCACGTTTTGCCCAACCAGTATCTTTTAGATTTTTTGATAGTTTTATCCAACCAACTAAAATATTTTTTATATTCTTCACAGTTTTTTTATTTCTGGTGTGTATATTGGCTTCATAATTATCATAAAAACAAATCTTGTCTATATTACTACTACCCACCATTGCCCAATCATCATCTACTATCACACCCTTACCATGCATCATCTTTTCAGTCAGATGGACATTAACACCAATTTTTTCCAAGAAAGAAAAGAAACCATAGGAAACATAATTTGCAATTCTAACATCAGAACGAAAAGGAATGAGAATATCTATTTTTACTCCCCTTTTTCTAGCTTTCCACAAAGCATGTAAAAACTTTTTATCAGGATTGTAATATGGAGAAAACAAAATCACACGTTCCCTAGCTTTTGAAATTGCTTCGGTGTATTTTTTACGAATATTAGAACGTCTTCCACTAGGATCGTCATAAACAAAGTTTGTATTATCTTCCTTTACTCTAAATTTATATTTCAAAAGATGCCTGACTTCTTTCTTATCACCACCACAAATAATATACATTTTGGCAAAAGCTCTAAGCAAAGAGTAGACTACTCCACCTTCCACACGAACTTGAATATCCAACCACTCTGCCATATGTTTTTGCACATTTACTCCACCAATAAAACCGATTTTTTCATCTACAATTAAAATTTTGCGATGAGTTCTAGAAATCAATCTTTTCCACCAACCACGATAAAACTTTTTTCTTTCATGAAAAAATCTAATATCAACTCCGGCTGTTTTAAGCTGTTTCACACGACTATTTGATAACCAAAAACTCCCAAACGAATCTACAATAATTTTTATATCAACCCCGGCTTTAGCTTTTGTTTCCAAAATATCAAAAAAAGGCTTTCCAACCTCATCATCAATAAAAATATACAATTCCCAATAAATTGATTTTTGAGCATTAGAAATAGCCTCCTGCATAGAATTCCAGGCTTCTTTTGAGGTTGAATAAATTTTATAACTAGACTTATCTTTCATAGGTACCTACTATAACTAAAAAACCACTATATTTCAAGTGGTTCTATATAATTTTTTCTAAAAAACTAGCTAATCACAGTACCTTTAAACTTCTTTCCCGCTAAGACATTTTTTACCTGTTTCAGGTCTGTACCCCTAAGAATTGCTACGCTCAGACCCAATTTTTGCGCTTCTCGACTCGCAATTGGATCAAATGGAGCATTGGCACCTGGATTCCATTTATTACCCACTATTTTCCTAAAACCAGACCAATCGATACTTTCTATTTTTACAGCATTTTTATATTTACTAGGATCCTTGTCATAAGCATATTCTATATTGGAAAGATTGATAACTTCACTAGCATTGTAAGTTTTGGCAAGCAAGACTGCGTCCTTATCAGTAGAACAACCAGGTTTCCAGCCAGAAGCAATGATAATAGGCTTATTAGTTTTAACTTTTTTAGTTGGATCACTTATTACCTCACCATAGACATGATCTTTAAACATGAACTTAACAAATTGAGCATTAAAAACTGTTGTGTGAATTCCCAACCAATCCAAATCAGTATTATTGAGTGGGGTCACTTTTTTGATAGCATCTTGATACTGACGACAAACAGACCCACCACCAATCACTAAAATAAATTTATTACCTTTTTTTACCTCATCCAAAATAAGTTTTTTAAACTTTTTTAAGAAAGGAATATTAAAACCAGTTTTTGGAATAATAATGGAACCACCAACTGAAATTATCTTTGTTTTACTATCCATATTTAACAGGATTAATCTTTTTTTAATAAACCACTAACTAAACTACTTACAACTGACAAAATCAAAGCTCCGAAAAATGCCGGCCAAAATCCTGCCACAGCAAAACCTTGTACAAAGCTAGCTACAAACCAAAACAAAAATGCATTAATAACTAAAGTAAATAAACCTAAAGTCAAAATATTTACTGGTAAAGTTAGGATAACTAAAATTGGTTTTAAAACTACGTTAATAAGACCTAAAATCAAAGCCGTAATAATAGCGGCATACCAACCAGACACTGTTATGCCAGGCAGATAATAAGCAAGCAAAAGTAATGTGCCTGCATTTGCTAGTAATCTAAATAATAATTTCATAAAAAATACTTAAAAGTAAATGTATTATAGCCTAATTATCATAAATTTTCAACTCCCCTGTTTGATTGATTTCTAAGGTTATATCTCCCTGCAAATCTGTCCGCCAGACAGTGCTAGAAGCCCTTTCTAAGCGTTTTAAGACTCGACGTGACGGATGACCAAACTTATTGTTTAGACCGCAGGAGACGACTGATTTCTCAGGACTAGCCATATCCACAAACTCCTGAACCGAGGCTCCTCCACTGCCATGATGACCAATTTTCAAAATATCAGTATCAATCTGCTCTCCGTAGGTATGCAATAAATATTCTTCTAATTCTGCCTCTGCATCTCCTGTTAGCAACACTTCCACACCTTCGTAAGCTAGCTCAAATACAATTGAGCCGTTATTACTATCTTTTTGCCAAGTAGTTGTAGCCAAAGCCAATGGCTGGTCAGGATATAGGAAATGCAAACTAGTACTCGCTATTTCCCAAACATCTTCATGATCAATTTCTACATACTCTGCATTTTCATTTTGCACGGCAGTCCAAAAACTTTGCCACATATCGTCATACTCTTTTTTCATGCCATTATAAATAATGGTTTTAACATTAAAACGATTTAGCACTTCTTCACAACCACCATAGTGATCCAAGTCTGGATGAGTAATAAGTAAATAATCCAAATCTTTATCATAAAATTCCATTACACGACCAAGTGCTTCCAAAATTCTACCATCAATCGCACAATCCACGAGCATCTTCTGTCCGTCGGGAAATTCTATAAATGTTGCGTCACCCTGCCCAATGTCTAGGAAGGTTATCTTAACCAAATCCTGAACAACCTCAACGTCAGTTGAGGGTTGCGAAGGATCCCGTCTCACATACACCAGAAGTCCTAAAACAACCAGGAGTAAAATTATTATAAATATTATGGCTTTTTTCATAATTGACATTTAATAAAAAATATTATAAGCTAGACTAAACGAATTTGGGAGGAATAATCATGGCCGACGACGATCGACATGATCAAGATGACCTTGATGACGACGAGCCTACTGGAATCCGCGACCACACCCTCTACGGTGTCAGAGTCAACTTCACTGAAAGAGACATGCGGGAACAAATCATGCCACACGTCCGACCCATCACCGATGCGGAAGCTGCGCTGATCGACAATCCCAGAGCTCAAGTTCGCGATTCATCTATCGACCCTGCCACCCTGCGCTTATACAAAAGAGGTGCTAGAGCACGACGAATGCGTGAAGCCAGAAGAGCTGTAAAGAAGGGTCCTGTCATACCTCCGAGCACGGCCAACAACTAACCTGCCCCCCGAAGGAGGAAATATGAATCGCACAACCATGGACGGCAAATCGAATCGTATTTTCAATAACGGGGGTATCCGCACTAACGTGGTTCATGGAACTGGACATCCTGTACAGAGCCAGGAAGATCTGAAAAGGATCATGGATCGTGCTCGTGCCAGAGCTCGAAAAATATGGTGCGACAGAGAAGGATGCCGACACCTAAGATCCGTCAAACCCTGAAGGAGGAAATAATGACTACGAGAGATCATTCCGATCCCAGGACTCGTTATGACCGAGGTAGACTCAAAAACGGTGGGGTACGACAACATGTCGCCCCTGGCCATGAAGGAATGAGTCCAGAAAACGAACGACTCGCAGTAGAAGAAGGTTGTCATCTCGCCAGGGAAGCCTGGGAGATACCTACATCCTCTACCCATCCCGCCATCTCCTCTGTAGGTCTCGGAGACGCCGTCAGTGGTCCTGTGACCACTGAGTCCTACACCATACACACCAACGACAAACCCGATGAGTAGAAGCACACCACGTGCACCTACTCTCCCACCACTCCAGCCCGCCCCCGACGTGTGTCATCACTCGGGGACGGCACACATACTTTCAAGCTAATCAAGCTTGTTTTTTATTTTCTTAATTTCAAAAGGTCTGTCATTCTGACACTGATTCTGAACGCAGTGAAGGAGAAGTGGAAGAATCCCTTTTTAACGCACAGACACGATATTTACAATAAGCTGGTAAAATTAAAACCACAGAAAAGGGATCCTTCGTTTCTTGCAGAACTCAGGATGACAAACAGTGAAACAAATTATTTGTAAACTTTGTAAGCCTATTTCTCAGCAAGAATTATTTGATTCACCCAAACTTCACCTTCCCTAACAATTTTATTTTCTTTTACATCAAAAGCCAGCTCTTCCAACTTTTCTACCACAGCTTCTGGTCGATGATAATATGATTCTATTTCTACCAAACCCTCGCTAGTTTTAACAGCCGGAGCTTTACGTTGATTTATATTTGTCACTAAAAACTTTCCACCCGGTTTTAAAACACGATAAACTTCATCAAAAAACAAACTCAAATCTTTCAAATGCACAATTAAAAAAGCCGCAATCACAATATCAAAACTATCATCTGGAAAAGACAGGTTTTCAGCTTCCCCAACGACTATCTTTATTTCTTTATTCTTAATTCTTTTTAACATTTCTTCTGAAACATCTAGTGCTGTCACTTCTGCACCCAAACCCGCCAAACGACCCGCTAGACGTCCATTGCCTGCTCCGACATCCAAAACTTTCTTGTCTTTAAAATCTCCAAGCAAAGGCAAGACTTCATTTTTTTCAAAACTATCCCAATACTTTTCTTTTTTGATATAATAATCCGCTGTTAGATTATAACCCTCTTTTGAGTTTAAAATTTTTGTTTTCATTTCGTAAAATAAAATAAATTAATAAAATATAAAGTAACACCATCCCCCACCAAGGGATCATCAAATCTACTGCCGCCCATTTTAAGCTGGCAAAAAATTCTACAACTTTTGTGATGTATTGCAGACCAACCCAAGCTATCCACGCTACCACTTCTCCCAAGGGAAAAATAACAAAACTAAGCACTACTGCGACAAAACCTAACATCATAATAGCGGGAATTATCCATAAAATCAAGACGTTCACTATTGGAGCTACAATTGATAGTCTACCAAATTGAAATAAAATTAAAGGCAACGTCGCAATAATAGCAGCAAAAGTAGAAATTAATGACTCTCTAATCCCCAAAACTTCTGGCGCTTTCTTAAACCAATTTTGTATCAAAGGTGTAAGATAAACTAACCCGCAAGTAGAAATAAAAGACAACTGAAAACCAGCGTCCCACATCAGAACCAATGGATTTTGCAGGGCCATTACTACAGCTGTCAAAACCAAAACATTTCCCACCTGCGAACTTCGCCCAACTTGCTTGGCGAGTAATACTATAATTCCCATAATCCCCGCTCGCACTACCGAAGCACTGGCTCCGGCAAACAACACAAACAAAATAATACCGGCAGTAATAATCCAAAAGGCTTTTTTGCGTGGAATATAGAGACCTACACAAACTGCGATTAAAATACTTGCAATAATAGTAATGTTATAACCAGATATCGCTACGATATGCGTGACACCAGTGCGAGAAAATAATTCGTTCAGTTCTCCCAGTCCTCCACGATAACCATAGAGTAGACCGGCCATAAAACTAGCATTGGGTTCGTGCCAAAGTTTATTTATCCTATTAGCTACTACTTGCTTCAAACTAAATATTCCTGCCAAAATTTTACTTCCCTCACCCTCACCTACTTTTTCAACCTTTGGTCTTTGACAGATATTAAACACACCGTAACGAGCGAGATACATATCATAACGAAAATCATCAGTCGGCTCAGGTTTTTCCAATTTACATTTTAATTTTAATTTATCACCATAATCATATCTTGGATATAAACCTGATTTGAAATATATCTTGCCCACATCAGACGCGCCAAGGCTCGTCTCTACTATATATCGCACACCATCTAATCTCACATCCGGCTCAGCTGAAATATACCCCTCAATCTCCTGTACAGACGCACCGAGGTGCGTCTCGGTCGCATGCAACGGAAATGAAATCAAATATCTTCCCACACCAAAAACAAATAATAAAATACAAACTAGAATAAACCTCACTTTTTTATTTTTCCAATAAATAACTAAAAAAGAAATGAAAACAAACAAAGCCAAATATAAAAACACAAAATCAATTTTCAATTCCAGAAGTGACGCTAAAATAATTCCCAATAAAAAAGAAAAGCAAAACGTCAGAAACGTCCTGCTCTTTGAATTTATAATATTTTGGATCCCCTCCATAGGTAATGCAAAAATTTAAACTACCACACTCACCAACTTACCCTTCACATAAATAACTTTCTTTGGTTCTTTTCCATCTAGCCACTTGGCTACATTTTCAATTTCTAAAGCTTGTTTTTTAACTTCATCCTCTGAAATATCAACTGGTACTACCATATCGCCACGCACTTTTCCATTCACTTGAATTGCCAAAGTTATTTCATCATCTTTTACTAAATTCTCATCGTACTCTGGCCAATCTTGGATACAAACACTGTCTTTATTTCCAAGTTGACTCCACAATTCTTCGGCCATGTGTGGAGCAAATGGAGAAAGCATTGCTATTAACAATTCATAATTAGTAGTTGAAATTTTCTCTTCCTTGTTGAATAAATTAACAAGCTCCATCATTCTCGCAATCGCAGTATTAAAACCTAAGGTCTCCATGTCTTTACTAACTTTTTTAATTGTCTTGTGCGTTGCCTTATCAATCTCAGTGGTTAGGTGGTTGGGTGGTTGGGTAGTCAGGTGATTTTGCAATGCCCATACTTTATCTAGGAAACGTCTCACACCTTTCACACCATTCATATTCCACGGCTTATCATCTTCTAGCGGACCCATAAACATCTCATACATTCTGACTGTGTCTGCACCATACTCATTCACCACATCAGTCGGATCAATAGCATTATCCCAGCGCTTACTCATCTTTCTACCATCTTTACCCAAAATCAAACCTTGATGTCTGTTTACTGTAAATGGCTCATCAAAATCAATATAGCCGGCATCAAATAAAACTTTTGTAAAAAATCTAGAATACAACAAATGACCATTCACATGTTCTGGTCCACCCAGATAAAAATCAATTGGCATCCATTTTTTCAACTGTTCTGGACTAGCAAAAACTTTATCATTTTTTGGATCTAGATAGCGGAAGAAATACCAAGAAGAACACATGAAAGTATCAAGTGTGTCCGGTTCACGTTTCCAACCCTCACCATATTTTTTCTCTACACCCTTGGCAAAACTCTTGGAATAATTCAAAGGTGACTCCCCGGTTGGTTTGAAATCAACATCATCTGGAAGTATTACAGGCAAGTCTGATTCTGGAATTGGTTTTAAACCTGTAACAATTGATTCTTGTAATATAATTTCTTCTTGCGAAGCACAAAAATGTTTTTGATTGGGTTCTGACACAACCACCTTAGCATTTAAATTTTCTGCTAATTTTTTTATATCTTTTTCAAAGATAGTAGTGTGAGCTTTTTCTTCTAGAACAACGAAATCATCACATTTTGATTTTATTTTTTTGAAATCAAACTTAAAATTATCGCTTTTTTCTACATCAGGTCTTTTTTTATCTGGAAAATCTGGTTCAACTACTGGATCAACCAAAACTACTTTGGCTATTTTTGTCTTGACAGTCTCTAAAATTCTATAAGTGACTGGGCCACCCAAACTATGTGCCACAATAATAGTATTCTCATCAAAATTATTATTTTCCAAAACAAATTCTGCCTGACTTTGTACATTTGGCTTGTCTGTATTTGGTAAAGTCTCACACCAAACAGAATGACCCTCTTTTTCTAATTCTTCTTTTAACCAAGGCAAAAAAACATCTTTTTTGTTTCCACCATAACCATGTATAAAGACGTAATTATATTTCTTATTTTTAACCTCTTCATTCTGTAACATCGGAATCGGTGCACCCCAAAATCTCTGACGAGACACAGACCAATCACGAAGTCTATATTGAATTTTTCCTTTTCCAATTCCTTTTTCTTCTAGCCAAGTAATCATTTTCTTTTTTGCTTCTACAGTTTCTAGACCATCTAAAAAATCAGAATTCATTGCAACACCTTCTTCTGAAAAACACTTACTAATTTTACCTAAAGATAAATCTATCAACTCCATCTCTCCTATTTCTTCTTTATTTTTTGCAAAAGCTTTTTTAGTCTCTTCATATGACATCCAAGAATGCTCCCATTTATCTTTCTCTTCAAACTCTTGATTCTTTTCCTCATTTTCTAAAGAAACATTATAAGTACGCATCAACCTGTGTTGATAAACTTTGTTATCTGTAGAATGACTACATGCTTCTATTGTAGCAAAATAATCTTTTATTTTAAATTTTTTAAATCCAGTCTCCTCTTCTATTTCTCTTTTTAAGGTTTCTAAAATATCTGAATCTAAACTAGATTCAATTCCCCCACCAGGAATACGATAATAACCTGTATCATTGTCACGCATAACAAAAATTTTATCATCTTTTGTTATAACTGCATATACACCTGGTCTAGAATGTCCTTCTTTTTTTCTTTCACCTATTTGTCTAACCACAACCTCTCTAACCTCAACCCCAAACTTCATTGCAAACTCAAAATCCCTCTCGTCATGAGCGGGTACGGCCATAATAGCACCAGTTCCGTAGGAAGATAAAACATAGTCGGCAATATAAATAGGAATTTCTTCTTCTGTTACAGGATTAATTGCTTTTACACCTTTTAGCTCTACACCAGTTTTTTCTTTTTCAATTTGGCGATCAAGATCTGTTTTTTTGGAAGTTACTTCAATATACTTTTCTACTTCATCCCAATTTTCTATTTTGTCTTTTAAATCTTTTACATACTGACCCTCTGGTGCGAGTACCATATAAGTTGCACCAAACAAAGTATCAGGACGAGTAGTAAACACTTTTAATGTTAAAATTGTTGTATCGCTTCGCTTGTTCAATCGCTTCGCTTGTTCATTTTCAACATCTTGAACATTTTCAACATTTACAACATCAAACTGTACCTCTGCGCCTTCACTTCTTCCTATCCAATCACGTTGTCGCTTGATAGTTTCCTCTGGCCAGTCAAGTTTATCTAATCCTGTCAGTAACCTCTCAGCATAGTCAGTAATCTTTAGATACCACTGCTCCATATCTTTTTGAATAATAACAGTATCACAACGTTCACATTTGCCTTCTTTTACCTGATCATTGGCAAGAACAGTTTTACAACTCTCACACCAGTTTACAGCTTGTTTTTTTCTATAAGCAAGACCACGTTTATACATTAACAAAAAGAACCATTGTGTCCATTTGTAATAATCTGAATTGTGACTACCTACTTCCCTATCCCAGTCAACAGAAATTCCCAAACTCTTAATTTGCTTACGAAAATTATCAATGGCTTTTTCTGTGCTGACTTTTGGATGAACATTTGTTTTTATTGCGTAGTTTTCTGCTGGCAAACCAAAACTATCCCAACCAATTGCTTGTAGGACTTTTTTACCTTTCATACGTTGGTAGCGAGCATAGATATCACAAGCACTATAAACCTCGGCATGGCCAACATGAAGACCACTGCCAGATGGATATGGAAGCTGCGGTAAGATATAAAACTTGTTATCAGGTGTGACGTCTTTGGGAGTTTGAAAAAGTTTTTTCTTTTCCCAACGTTCCTGCCATCGCTTTTCACCCTGACTATTCAAAAATTCTTGGTATGATTTCATATAATTATACTTGTTTACCCGCCAGAGCCTTAGCAACGGTGGGCCATTTTACTTCACCTTTTTTTTCTAAAAAATCTTGATAGTTTTTCATACTAAAATAATTCTAATATTTTTTTATGTAATTTTGGGTTAGCTATTACAATGTCATGTCTACCCTTTTCCCAGTCTTCTCCATCAGCATTTGTAACAAGAGCTCCTGCTTCTCTCGCTATAATGCTACCAGCTAAATAATCATGATAAAGACCTGAATTATTTATAAAAGCATCCATTCGCCCCACACAGACATGAGCCAGACTTAGACAAGTAGAATAATTTGTGACCCAATGACCAGTCTCCCCCATCAGATTTTCATAAAATTTAAAATATCTTTTCATCATATCTTTGTCTGAGTTATAAGGAGAATCATTGCGTAGTTGTCCAGCACTAAACGAAGTATAAAAATGTTCTATATCATCACACTTATTTACTTTTATTTTTTCACCATTAAGATAAGCACCTTTTCCAACTTCAGCAAAAAACAATTCATCATTCATAGCATCATAAATTGCACCCAGATATGGCTTGTTATTTTTGGTAATTCCAATCATAGTACACCACATTCCGATATGATTGGCAAAATTACGCGTACCATCAATCGGATCAATGACCCACATATACTCGGCCTCTGGCTTGTGAGTCTCATCTTCTTCTTCAGAAATTATGCCGTGTTCAGGGTACTTTTCTTTTATTTTTGTAAGCAAAAAATCACTGGTTTCTTGATCAGCTTTTGTGACTATATCACCAACATGAGATTTTATCGTATATTCAATGCCTTCTTTATAAAACCCCTTAGCAATAGCCCCAGCTTCTTTTATAATTGTCTTTAAAAATTCTTGCATAGTAATAACTATTTTACTCAATTTAGCCTAAAAATGCAAGAAATCTTGATTTCTACGAATAAATATGAAAAACTAACGGTATTACTGGAAAAACTTAGTTTATTTCTAGAAAAGTAAATTGAGTTTTTAAAAAAACCGCCTATCTGGCGGTTTTTTATTTTATTTAGAGTCAAGATATTTTTTTGCTGCTTCTACTATACCTCTCTCATCTTTCCCTCTCAAACCACTTCTTTCTATTTCCTCTACTTGCCTTCTCAAACTTTCACTACCTTCCGCTATTTTTCTATCCAAACTTTCTAATGTTTCTTCTGGAGGAGGATTTCCGTGCAACTCTTCTAGCATTTTTTCAAAAGAAGACAAATCTGCACCCAAAAATCTTTCCACACCACCTCTATTTTCTCTTATAATCTTTTCTAAAAGCACTGTTATTTCTTCTCTATCAGGATGACCAGGATTTTGCGCAATCTCTTTCCATTGTGCAGTATTCCTTCTTATTTCTAAAATTCTCTGCGCATCATCTGTTGGATCTTTAAACTCTCTTTTCCCCCTAGAACTTACTTCTCTTGTCATAAAATTTATATATTATACTTCTTTATCAATTATCGTTCCCCTTCTTCTGTCTTCACCTTCTGGGTCTTCTCCTTTTTTATAAGCATCTAAGACATCGGATGCTTTTGGCGGGTGTTCCGCAATATCTCCTAGGTGTTCTGTAAGATCCAAAACAGTCCCATCTAAAGGTGATCCAGATTCTTCACCTTTTTTTGGGGGTAAAACTTCTTGTTCATACCCTCTTCTAACCAAAGATTCATCACCCATATTATTACAAATTAATTTTATTAGCTACACGCTCAATTGCTTTTACAAAAGCAGCGGTACGCATATCAATTTTATACTTTTCTTTAGTATCCCATACTTCATTGAATGAATCAACCATAATTTTTTCTAACTTCTGCAAAACATCTTCTTCTGTCCAGTGCTCACCTTTTACATTTTGATCCCATTCAAAATATGAAACTGTCACACCACCAGCATTTGCCAATACATCTGGAACAATAGTAATACCCTTATCTTTCAAAATTTCATCAGCCTGTGGAGTAGTTGGGCCATTAGCCAACTCAACAATTGTCTTAGCTTGAATTTTATCAGCGTTGTGAACTGTGATTTGATTTTCAAGTGCAGCCGGTACCAAAATATCTACTGGTAATTCCAGAAGCTGTTCATTTGTCACGTGACGACAAGGGCCTTCGTTTGGCATCTCCTCTATACTACACACCCCACCCAGACAATAGCAACCAAGCATTCCTCCAGCTTTTTTAAGTTCATCTACACGTTCTGGATCGAGACCATCTTCTTTGTAAACTCCACCTTTTGAGTCACTGACAGCCACAATCTTGTAACCAAGCTTGTGCAAAATCTTTGCCATGTACGAACCAGCATTACCATAACCCTGAATTGCCACAGTAGTTTCTTCTGGTTTTAGATTCATTTTTTTGGCCAGCTCTATTGTACAATAAACACCACCCTGTGCTGTAGAATAACTTCTGGCTTCAGAACCACCGTCTTCTATAGTTTTACCAGTAATTACACCTGGATCCTCGTGTCCAACTAATTTTTCATATTCATCGCGCATCCAACCCATTATTTGTGGCGTAGTGTAGACATCTGGAGCTGGTACATCTTTATCAGAGCCGATATAGCGCCAAATTTTCTGTACATAGCCACGAGAAAGTCTTTCCAACTCCCCTTCTGACAGTTCTTTTGGATTTACAATAATACCACCCTTACCACCACCCATAGGAATGTTAACCGTAGCGCATTTCACCATCATCCAAAAAGATAAAGCCTTTACTTCGTCCAGTGTCACATCCCAATGATAACGAATACCACCTTTGTAAGGCCCCAACGAATCATTGAACTGTGATCTATAACCTGTGAATACTTTTGTTTCACCAGAGTCCATTTTTACAGGAATAGAGACAGTTAGAATTCTATCTGGGGTTCTCAAAACATCATGGATGTTTTTGTCTAAATCCATAATCTTAGCAGCCTTTTCTAGCTGGGCCATGGCGTTATCGTATGGGTTGGACATATTTTTTTTGTTAATCCCGAATGAAAGTGAGGGATCCCTTTACATGTGCATTATAATGACGCACTATTTCTAAACATCTTTTGATGCGTTGAAAAGGGATTTCTCACCCCTATCGGGGTTTCGGAATAAAAAGTAGATGTATATTTTACTATTTTACTATCAAGTGGTCAATGAGTGGATAAAAAAGCCTCTTAATTATTATCAAGAGGCTTTTGTCCATATAATTTATTTTTACATTTTCCTTTTTATCGTCTTTACAGTCAACCAAACTACCAAACCAATCACTATCCACAATGGAATGTAAATAATCAACCAGATTATTAAATTTGCAAAACTTTTAACTACTGATAATAAACTTCTGAAGGCGTTTTTTACCACACCAAATGGTTTCCACTTGTCTGTTTCATCTAGTGCTGGCAAATTATCTGGATCAGTAGAAAGATGAATAGTTAGAGTAGAAAGACTAGCACTTTCAGTCAGGTATTTCATTCTACCTTCAATGCGTTCGATTCTTTCTCTGACATTTGTAAGTTCTCTTTGTACTGCCAAAACATCTTCTATCTCATAAGCTCGACGCATAATTTCTAAAAACTGAGTTTCGGTAGCTTTCAGATTTTTCATCTGTGCCTCTAAATCCACATATTCTTCAGTCACATCCTGACCATTCACACTTTCACTTGTTACTTCTCCCATTTGTTTTATATCTTCAATTTTTTCATCAAATTTTTCTGAAGGAATTCTAATAGTCACGTGCCCTGACAAACCCACACCCTGTTTGTAAACATTACTAGAAACCACAAAGCCTTCATTGGCTTTGGCATAATCAGAAATAATCTGAACAGAATCTTTTACATCCTCTACCACCATAGCGACACTACCCGTCTTTATAATAAGCCTATCAGTCTCTTCTCCATCTTCCATATCAAAATTGGATCCCTCATCATCATAATCCACACTATCCATCATAACCATTTCTTCTCTTGCTTCCATTGGCATAACAGAGGGTACGGCTTTATTAGCCGTCATTTGCATATTCATTCCAAAACTACCAGTGGACATTTCTTTTATAGGACGAATTGTTCTTGGATTTGGCCCTGAAGTCATAATCAGAAAACCCACTAGCAAAACCAAGATTGGTATTGCGATCCACAAAATTAATTTATAATTCTTTGGCATATATTTTGGTTAAAATTTAAATACAGCTTATACAAGTATATCACTAAACATAAAAAATAAAAATCTCCTGGTTTGCACCAGAAGATTTGTTTTTATGTTTTTTTGATTTTATGCTTTAAATTTAAACGTGTTTATCAAGCATTTCTTTTAATTTTTCTTTTGGTACACCACCAACCATTTGATCTACTTTTTCTCCACCTTTGAATACTAGAAAAGTTGGAATACTCATAACTTGATATTTTCCAGCAGTTTCTTGGCACTCATCTACATTAAGTTTGCCAACTTTAGCTTTTCCAACATCATACTCAGCAGAAATTTCATCAATAATAGGACCCATCATCTGACAAGGACCACACCACGGTGCCCAAAAATCTACCAAAACCGGTACTTCTGAATTAAGAACTTCTGCTTCAAAATTTGCATCAGTAAGATTTAACTCTGACATATTTGTTTTTATATTAATAAATTATAATTTGTAAATTTAAGCCGCTTTAGCTTCTGTACCAGCGTACAAAAACTTAATTTCAAAATTATTCCCATCCACTTCCATCATTTTTTCAAAACCTATATTACTTTCTCTTGCCTCGTCCCTATCAACACCAGTAGGTTTGGAAAAGCTTACTCCAGAATCAGCTATAGAAAAACTCTCTGGATTGGCCATTGCCTCTTTCAAAATTCCCCCTTCTTCTCTAGAAATAAAATAGATAAAATCATTAGAACCTTGTTCAAAATTTATTCTATCACCAGCAACTCTATCATCAACTTTGGCCACACGATAAGGAATAGTATGTGTCTTTCTAAAAATTTCATCTAAATACTTTGCAACCATTTTCCTACTATTTTCTACTGATTCTGCGATAGTATTTGATTCTAAATCTGAAGGATTGGTTCCATTTTTACTATCTGAAACAACCTCATCAGGACCAAGAATCTCTTCACTTCTAACCAATTTAAGATCCACTACAGCCCCACTTTCTAGATAACCTCTTCGCCCCTCTGTCATACCAGAAACAACTTTTGGTTTTGCTCTTTCTCCTTCCATATTTTTATTCTTCAAAAACTAATTTTTTTATTTTACTATGTTCAACGAAAAATTCTAACATATCACCCTCTTCAATCTTATCTCTACCTTCATAACGCAAACCACATTCTGCCCCATTAGTTACTTCAGACACATCTTGTGGTCCTAATTTACATTGAGTGATTATACCTTCTCCAGCATACTCACCTTTACGTTTAATTTTTAATTTCGCATTTTTATCTATTCTACCTTGAGTCACTCTGGCACCTATGGTCATTGCATTTTTATCTGTTCTAAAGATTGCCAAAACTTTGGCACGACCAATTTCTTCTATAGTTACTTCATCACTTAACAATATTTCAAGTTCTGCCTTTACCCAGTTTATTAAATCATAAATAATTTCATACTGCAAGAAGTTGATATTTTCATCACGCATAAGTTCTTCAGCGCTAGATGTAGCATTGGTATGAAAACCAATCATAGTAGCCCCGGATGCCTGTGCTTTGTGGACATCATCTTCAGTAATATTACCAAGTCCTTTACCAACAATTTTTACACCAACTTCATCATGTTTTAATTTTTGGAGAGATCCAATAATAGCTTCAAGTGAGCCAAGTACATCAGCTTTGATAACTAGATTGATAGTTTTCTTTTTGGCATTATCTTCTTCGGTATCTTCGGCATGAACAGTAATAGTACTTCTTTCAGCTCCGGTTTGTTGGGATTTCTTTTGTTTGACGTCAATTTTAGTAGCCTCACTAGCCTTACTTAGATTCATAATATCCCCTACTTCTGGAGCTACTTTGAATCCAAAAATTTGTACTGGTACAGATGGTCCAGCTGTATCTATATCTTTACCCAAATAATCTCTCATGGCTCTTACCTTGCCATAGATTTCATTATTGACCACCAAAGGATCACTACGGTGTAGTGTACCAGACTGAACCAAGACAGTTGCCACAGGTCCAGTGCTCTTGTCTACATGAGATTCAATAATCGTACCCACGGCTGGTAAATTTGGATCAGCTTGAATTTTATCGTCATTCACATCAGCTACGAGCAACAAAACATCGAGCAACTTATCAATATTTAATTTTTGTTTGGCTGAAATTTCTACCACAGGCACATCTCCACCCCAATCTTCACACAAAACATTGTGTTTAGAAAGCTCGGTTCGAACACGCTGTGGATCTGACCCTTCACGATCAATTTTATTAATAGCTACAATAAATGGTAACTTGGCAGCCCTAATAATTTTTATAACTTCTTCGGTCTGAGGTTTTACACCATCGTCAGCTGCTACTTCTAAAATAGCAATATCAGCTACTTTGGCACCACGAGAACGCATAACAGTAAAGGCCTCATGACCCGGAGTATCAATAAAACTTAGAGCTCTTTCTGATCCAGACTTTGGATCTTTCCAGACAGTTTGATAAGCTCCAATATGTTGAGTAATACCACCAGATTCAGTATCAATAATATTAGTTTGACGAACAGCATCCAACAATTTTGTTTTTCCATGATCAACATGACCCATAACAACAATCACTGGTGCACGTTTTTCCAAATTAGTAGATGAAGCCAAAGCCTCTTCCAAATCTTTTTCTCTCTTTTCTTCCTCTTCATTATTAATTTTTTCTTCCTCTCCACGCACAACAACAAAACCCAACTCCTCGGCCATAATAGCTGCTGTATCATAATCGATATCTTGATTCTGATTGGCAAGAATACCATTTTTCATGAGCTCAGTGATAACAGCTGTCACAGACATGTTCAGTCTATCCGCAAAATCACGCACACGAATTAGATTTGGCAAACTAACAGTCTCCCCACTCTCTTTACGTAATTCTTTTTCTTTTGTTTTCTTTTCTTCTAAATCTCGCTTTTTCTGATCTTCTATTGCTCTTTTGATATATCTCCATTTACGCATTATCTGATCAGCTACTTTATTATCAATCTTGATAGCTTTGGCTCCAATATCAAAACCATGCTGAGGTAAAATCTCCAACATTTCTTTGGTATTAACTCTCAATTTTCTCGCTAGTTCGGTTACATTCATATTTTAAAAGCTCAAAAAACTTAAAATGCCCAAAAGGCTAAATAGTGAGTAGATTATACTTTAAGAGACAAAAAAAGTCAACTTAATGATGACTCTTCTTTTTCTCCCTCATTTCCTACTTGAAAAATAGAGAATGAGGGAGGACGGATGTAATGCGCGGTAGGTCAACATGCTGAGGGCGAGCATGTTGCAGGCGCGATCCGTCTCACTGTCTCCAGAGGGTGGAGACTCTCCTTGGGGTTGTGGCTAGGTGGTGAACTACTTGACTTCCTGCAGGCTGGGGACGTACCTACGGTAAAGCGCCAGAAGCAGAACAGTGGCGATACCGATGCCTCCGTAGATGATCCAGATCACATAGGGATCGTGAGCATCCCACAACTGCTGGTCAAGCTGGGTGAGACCGATACCACGGTCCTTCAGCATACCGCCGAGTTTCCCGAGACTGAACTCCTGGAACTCGCTTACATCTGTACCCATGCGATTCGCCAGCTCCTGGCGATACATCTGGGTCTTGTCGGCCAGGCTGTAGAAACCCGACAGCCAGCCACCCAACAGGAACCCACCAGCAGAAGACAGGAAACCGTAACCCTGGTAGACGCCCACCTTGCCTTCGGGGGCGATCCGCCCCATGAGCTCGTTCACGCGCGGAGAGCTGAGAAGCTCACCGATCGTGAAGATGCCAATCGTCAAGAGCAAGATCGGCAGAGCGAAGACTCCGATCGAGTACTGGCTTGAGAGAACGAAGACGAACATGGCAATCGACAGTACCAGGGTACCGGAGTTGATCACCTTGAGCAGGTTCTTCTTGGCAATCTTGGCGGAGATGTAGACCGCCAAGAACACGTTGACCAGCGCGTTGAGGTTGACGATCATCTCGGCCTTGAGGTTCCCGCCCGTAACGAACGAGGAGCTCTCGTCGAGTCCGAAGAACTGCACGAACCAGCTCGTGTCGACCCACTCGGTGATCCAACTCGGCATCACGTAGAAGAACTGTGTGAAGGAACCCCAGTAGCCGAAGAGGATGATGATGAGGACGGTCAGACGCTTGTCCTCCTTGAGGTCGGTGATCATCTCCCTGAGCTTCTGCTTCAGAGAAACCGAAGAAGTCTTTTCCTGGTCCGTCGGCTCCTCGTACTTGAAGTAGGTCCAGACGAACATGAGGACCATATAGAAGCTCGAGGCGTAGAAAACGTAGTTCCACGAGCCGCCGAGGATCTCACCACCATCGCCGATGGTCGGGCGTAGCATGGCTCCAATCACTGGACCGATGAATCCACCGAGGTTGACGATCATGTAGAAGAGGCCGAAACCGACCGAGGTCTTCATGTCGTCTCCACGGGTGACCTGGGTGACAGTGGCTGTCACCATAGGCTTGAATGTGCCCGCACCCAGACCGACGAACATGAAGAGGAAGAGGAAGGACCAGAAGCCCGTTGTGAAGCTGAGCATGAAGTAGCCGATGCTCATCATGGCGAACGACGCCAGCAGCACCTTCCGGAACCCCAGCTTGTCGCCAATAACACCAGCCACAAGCGGAACGAGGTAGAGGAAAGCCGGCGTAATCCCGAGGATGATGCCCTTCTCGACGTGAGAAAGGCCGAGAGCCCCTTCGCTCGTCGAGCCAGTGAGGAAGAGCGGGGCCACGGCGAAGAAGCCGTACCAGGCGCCGCGCTCGAAGAGCTCGCTGACGATGGTGGTCCAGAAGGTCGAGCCGAAATTGTAACTCAGAAACTTCGGCTTCAGTCTCCGTAACAATCTCATATCCTTGTCTCAATCCACCCCACCTCTAGGCAGGGTATCTACGATCCTACGAACCGATGGAAGACGACAACCTGCCGCCCTCTATATGTTGTTTCTTGCACGCACTGCCCCCAGTACGTGTTAAAGAGGGTTTAACTAGCCAAACTTGACCAGTCTTTAATCTACCAAAAAAATAGACAAAAAACTGGTCAAGTTTAAAATTGAAAAGAACTAATCTCAGACATCAAATACAGACAGCGAAAATAGCCGTCTTTTTGATTACAGAAATCTATATCCATTTAAGCATAGAAAGTGAAGTATGTCAATAAAAAAACCACCCTATTTAGGATGGTTTATTATTTTATTCTTTCTTAGTAGATTTCTCTTGTTCCCTTCTTCTATTATCCGCTTCAACTGCCCTGTCAACTTTTTTTCTCACTTCAGCCACTGCACTCGTCCTTATAGAATCATCACCACCTCGCAAAGCATCTATAATTGAGGCATCTATTAATTCTTTAACAATATCTGGACCTGGATTTCCTTCTCCCATATATTTCTAATTAAAATATTTATTCTCTAACTCTTTTACCCTCTTGTCAACCTCTTCTGTTTTCAAAGGTGATTCTGCTCCGCTCTTTTCAATTAATTCTATTACAACCTTCAAAAAATGTTTCATACCGGGAATAATGTGATTGTTTCTGTCTTCTGCGTAAGAAATACGCAAATAACCTACTCCACCTACACCAAAATCACTTCCAGCCAAAGCTGCAATACCACGTTCATTGAGCAACCATTTACTAAAATCTTTTTCATTTTGTAAATTTAGATCTTCTTTGACATATTTCAAATCCAAAATCTTTTCTATATTTGGAAAGACGTAAAAAGCACCTTCAGCTTCATTTGGTACTAGATAAGGTTTTAGGAGTTTCAAAACATCAGCCACAAACAAACCTTTCTTTTCATATTCTGCAAAATCACTTTCCAAAATTGATTTTATCTTATCACCAACATATTCATATTTCTTACCCTCCACTTCTACATCTCCAAAAATTACCCCAGCGATAATTTGATTTACTCTATTTACACAGCTCCATTTATTAATAGCCAGTCTACCCATTATCTCTATCACCCATTCTGGCGCCACAATAAAACCTAAACGCCAACCAGTCATAGCAAAATTCTTGGAATATCCATTTAGATTGATAGTATAATCACACATATCCGGGATAGACAAAAAACTGAAATGTTTTCTTCCAGAAAAAGTTATTTGATCATAAATATCATCGAACAAAACAAAAAACTTATACTTACGAACCAACACTGCAATTGCTTCCAATTTTTCTTGTGACAACATCATCCCAGTTGGATTTTGCGGAGTGTTGAAAATAACTAATTTGACATCATCATTTTCTTCTAACACACTCTCCAAATCTTCCACTCTAAATTCCATCGTACCATCTTCATTTCTATGAGCCAACCAAGGCAGATAGTTACCACCAGTATAAAAATTGGCCATAGATTCATAAATTGGAAAGCCTGGGTTTTGACCAATAACTTTTCCAGTATGACCTACGATTGTTTGAATACTAAGCTCGATAGCTGGTTTACCACCAGGCTGAAGCATGACATTTTCTTTTTTAACTTCTATACCACGAGTCTCGCTCCAATTTTTAGCGATATTCTCTCTTACTTGTGGATAACCTAAAAATGGAGCATATTTTGTCTGTTTGTCCCGCAAAGCCTGAATTGCAATATCAATAATTGGTTGTGGGGTTTTTGGACCAGTGTCCCCAATATGAAATTTGTAAACTTGAGGAAACTTCCCAGAATTTTCTATTTCCATTACTTTTGCCCCAAAACCAAAAGCAGTCTCCGTACCGAGCAAATTTAAATCTGGATTTATTTCTACATTTGGTTCAAGACCTTTGTCGGTTAAAAACTTTGGTAATTGTTGATTCATATTTTTATTCTATTCCCTTTAAAATTTTATTCTTAATACCCTCGGCTGTTAGCTCTGCCAAGCCATAAACTTCTTCTACACTACCAGATTTCAAATAATTATCAATTGATAAACTACGTTTTTCATAATTTCCTGGCAAAAGGAATGGATACAAGAAACCTTTCCAACCAGCGTGAATTGCAATTGTTCTTTCACGCTCTTCATCAGCAAAAATACTATTAGCCTTTTCTGGATTTTCTTTTCTCAAATCTTCGAATAACTCTGGTGAAGTCACAGCCACAATCTTGACATCAAGACCTTGGGCCTCTAGATCTGACAATGTTTCCAAAGTATTTAATAATACTTGAGCACCAGCAATAGCTAACACAACTTTTTTGTTACCATTGTCCTTATAATTACGGAAGACATAGGCACCGTTCACTGCTTCGCGAGCTGCTGGAATATCCCCTGAGCGATCAAATACTAATGTATCTGGACGAGCAATTGACAAAGCAATTGGCTCACCTTTCTTTATAGCATGGAAAAGCATTTCAATAGTTTCATTTGCATCCATTGGTTTGTAAACTTTTATTCCAGGATAGGCATTGAACATACTCATCCAATACAAACCTTGATGAGTCGGACCGTCTTCGCCTGTTTCTGGACCATCGTGCCCGGCGAGCATTATGAAGAAACCTTTTTGTTCTGGAAACAAATGATTACCAATCAAAATCAGACGAACAGCATTGCTCATCATGGAAGTAAACACGGCATAGGAAGAAAAAACTGAGACTGGAGCAAAACCACCAGGCATTCTATCAGTTGTCATGGCTGCGCTCATCATCGCCATGTTTTGCTCGGCAATACCAAAACGAATTCCACGACCAAGCGGGTTAGCACGAGAAATATCTCCGTAAATATCTTCAGACTTTTGAGTCAAAATTGATTTTGATAAATCTCCCGTACCTGACCAAAAGAAAGCATTTTCTTTCATAAGCCAAGTAAAAAATTCTTGCGTAGCTTTTCTAGTTGCCAATTTACTACCTTGTTCAAAAACTAACTCTGGGGGTAAAGTTTCTGGACGTTTTATATCCATTGGATTTGCTAGAGTTCTACCAGGCATTTTTTCTTTCATTTGTTCAATCAATTCTGCTTCTGGTTTTAATTTTGCTTTGGCATTATCTAATCTTCCTACAATATACTCTGCCAACTCCGTTGTTAGAGATTCTAAAACAAAATCAATATCTTTGTCTACTTCACCTTCTACACCAGGCACAGCAAAACCAAGTGCTTTCATAATTTCTACATATTCATCATGCTTGGCAGGTGCCCCATGTGAACTAGCTGTATTTTCATTTTTACCATAGTGTTTTCCTTTTATACAATGGGCAATAACTACAGTTGGATTACCATTAGCAAAAACTTTATTCTCAGCTAGACGATAGGCATAGCTAGTTTCCAAAACATTATGACCATCAATCTCAATTACATTCCAACCTAGAGCCAACCAATGGTTAAAATAATCAGTTGAGATAACTTCGGTAATATCACCGTCAATTCCATAGTGATTATAATCAAGAGCTACAATCATATTATCAGCCCCAACAGTATTGAGAACATTACGAGCTTCGTAGGTCATACCTTCTTCACTCTCAGCGTCACCCATAAAGACAAATACTTTTGTATCTAAACCACAAGACTTGTGAGCAATAGCTATTCCACCAGCAGCTGGCATACCATGCCCAGAAGGACCAGTGGCTACGTCTGTTAGTGGATTATAATTTTCAATGTGCCCCTGAGGACCATGGCTGGTACGAAAATGAGCCAAATCTTCTGGTAAAATTGCTTTTAATTTTTCTTTATCAACTTCGGCCCCAGTCTTTTTCAAACTTGCATAGTACAGAGCTAGACCACTATATAAAGCTGGTGAACAATGACCAGCTGACCAGACCACTCTATCACGACCAGTATTTTTTGGGTCAAGCAAATCAAACGTCATTGCACCACCCAAAGTCATACCCAAAAACTGTTCTACCTTGGCAGAAGAGCCACCAGGATGACCAGAGTGAACTGATTCTAGGGCACAAAACATAAGACCACGCATTATCCGCGCAGCTTCATCTAGTTTTTCAGTATTCACACCTTCGAGGTCTGCTAGTTCTAGACCTTGTAATTTTAGATATTCTCCACCCTTGTTCATCTTTTGAAAACGATCTGGTTGTTCACTTTTTAGTTTACTCAGCTCTTCATTATCCAAGATATTATATGCCATATATATTTTAATAGTTAAATACAAACGGATTATAACATTTTGAAATGAAAGTACGCAAGTCTAAGCACCTCTCATGTCTGGAGCCAAAATCTTGGACTTTTCTAACTCTTCTTCTACCTCTTCTTTTACTTTGGTTTTTTGAGCAAAAATTATATATCCCTGAGATTCTATAAAACGACCGACTAAATATATTTCTACCAAACCGTACAACTCACATAGGACAGTAGACACGGGATGTAATATTTTTTTTATTTTATATAAAATTTTATTTATAATTTTTAACAACTTAATGCTGAGTGAAGTCCGAAAGGACGAAGTCGAAGCATCCCGTTGTTTGATACCTTGAATTCGGGATCCTTCGACTCGCTTTGCTCGCTCAGGATTAAATTTCTGTAATTTATCATAAAATTCATCCGGATGAACCAAAAAGCTTGCCCAAAAAACTGATTTCATTTTTTTTATTTCAAAACCAGCTCTTTCAACTAATTCTCTAAGCATTATTTTTGAATAAAGTGAAATGTGATACTTTGCATGTGGATCGATATTTAATCCATTTTTCATCAGATAATTTCGTACATAGGCATGACGACCAAGTTTTGATTCGGAAAACATAGCCAAGACTCCACCCGGTTTTAAAACTCGGTTTAATTCTATAAGCCAAGACTCTACATTTTCTACATGACCCAAAACATCGGAAGTGTATATTGCATCAAAAGTATCATCAGAAAAAGGTAGATTAGCCCCATCATACCAATGTGCTTCTGCCCAAACCCCATTTTGCTTTATCTTTTCTTTTGCTAAGTCAACCTGTAGACAAACCACGTCTACCCCTACTATTTTTACACCTCTACCAAACATTTTTTTCAAGTCAACCAAACTAGCACCTGTCCCACACCCGACATCTAGTACGGCCAGATTATTTCCTGATTGTTTTCTAATATGACTCTTTATAAATCTATACAAAAACCATTTCTTGGGATAAAAAAGTAATTTTAACCAATCCTTAAATTCTATTTTTTCATTTAAAAAAACAGGCTTGGTATCCCAAATCTCACTACCGTCACCCTCAACCTTACCCCAACCTTTAGTTGTATCTTTGTCTTTCATACGTTAGTATTGTATCATATTAGTGAAGTAAAATAAAAAAACCTACAAAATAGATTTTCCTGTGACGTCTGCCCGCGACCTGGAGGTCGCAGGGCAGACGCCGGCTAGTGACCGAGAAACTTTTCGAGTCGGACCCAGAAAGCGGGACGACTACAGTCGTGCCCCTGGGCGAACTCCTTGAGGGAATCCCTCCACCCATCGTTGACCCACCTGGTCAACGCAAAAGGAAGAGCAAACGCTACTTTGAAAAGACCCATGGCTTCCTCCTCGCCACGAAAAAGAACGGATTGAGATATCTAGTAAACACTAAAAAACCAAAATGGTCAAACAAAAAAAGCTCTTTTCAAAAGCTTAAAATAAAATCTTTCCGCTGATCGCCATCTCACAGTGAGACGACGACCAGCACGTTGTAGTTCTGTTTGGAAGGTCTCATCCTTCCAATGGGAACAGATCTACGACATCATTACCTGTCCGCCCAGCATCCTCCAAGCTGCCTTGAAGGAAACTTGCTTTCCACCATTCACAGCAGAAGTTGTAGAATTTTCCGAGAGACACGAACAACACGTCCGTGCCAAACCCGATGAATTGAACGAAGAGACCAAAAATGTCACCACTCATGGCCATTTCCTCCAAACGACGACCAGTATCACTCATTATACACCTCCCGGTGTTCAAGTCCGGTTATAAAAGAACGTCACTACATTAAACCATAAAAATTAACCTTTGTCAAGTATGAAAGCTAATTTTCTCCTCATCAACAAACCCAAAGACTGGACCAGCCATGACGTGGTTGGTTATATACGAAAAAGCCAACCTAAAAAAACTAAGGTAGGGCATGCTGGTACTTTGGACCCTTTTGCTACAGGCCTACTTATTGTTGGAGTAGGCAGAGATGCCACCAAGCGGATTGATGAATTTAAAAACATGCCAAAAACCTATATTGCCACGGTCAAGCTTGGAAGTACTAGCGATACTTATGACAGTGAAGGAAAAATTAGTCTCCAAAATTCAAACCTAAAATTCGACAAAAAAGAAGTAAAAACTGTATTAAAAAGCTTTTTTGGAAAACAAAAGCAAATTCCACCCATGTATTCAGCCAAGAAAATTAACGGACAAAAACTATATGATCTGGCTAGAAAAGGTATAGAAATAGAAAGAAAACCCAGTGAAATAGAGATATATAAAATCAAATTACTCAAGTTTGACCAGAAAAATAATATTTTAAAAATAAAGACTGAGGTATCGACTGGTACATATATTCGCACTCTAGCTCATGATATAGGACAAAAACTGAGCTGCGGGGCATACTGTGAAGAATTAGAAAGAACTAAAATTGGTAAATATAAGGTAAAAAAAGCTGTGGGTCCAAAAGATTTGGATACCAAAAAAATACCGTTCATCCACATCTAGATGGCTTTTTTAAGACAAAATCACCGCCATTGACAAATCAAAGCGAGTCTGCTATACTGAAAACGTAATTTAATTAGTAACAGCTATCTGCGAATTGATTTTGATAAGTTACGAAAGAGGGTTGAATTGTCTAAAAATATGAATAATTTTGGCTCAAATAAGCTAAATAAAACTTCTTATAAACAACTGACAAACACTTATCTACAATAAGTAGATAACTTTCTTCGTACCCATAAAAAATCTGTTCCTCATAGCTTTTGAGAGAATTTTTTATATGCCAAAAGAACTAATCATGATACTTATCGCTCTAGTGGCCATTGTAGCTGGTTTTGGAATCGGCTATTTTACACGTAAAAAAGTTGGTCAGTCCAAAGCTAATTCAGCCGAAGCCAAAGCAAAACAAATGCTTGCTGAGGCCAAACAAAAAGAACAAGATGTTATTCTAAAAGCCAAAGAACAAGCTATCAAAATTATTGATAGTGCAAAAAAAGAAGAGAATGATCGTCGTAGTGAGATAGGTCAACTCCAAAAACGCTTGGAAGCTCGTGAGTCAGTGTTCGACAAACAGCTAGTGGAATTTGAAGCTCGCAAAGAAAAACTTCAAGAAAAAGTAGAAGAGATTCAAGCTCTAAAAAACAAAGTGGACGAAGCCAAGGAAAAAGCTGTTGAACAATTGCAAACTATCTCTGGCTACACAAAAGAAGAAGCTAAGGAAGTTTTGTTTAACAAAATTGAAGAACAGTCTGGCGATGACCTAATGGTTCGTATTATGAAAATTGAAAGACATAATACAGAAAGCTATGAAGCCAAAGCTAGAGAAATAATTTTAGACTCTATTCAAAGATGTTCTTCTGACCACTCTGCAGAAACTACTTCTACAGCTGTGGCTCTACCAAGTGATGAGATGAAAGGACGTATCATTGGAAAAGATGGTCGCAATATTAAAACTATTGAAAAACTAACTGGTTGTGAATTGATTATTGACGAGACTCCAGACATGATTCTTGTGTCAGGTTTTTCCCCTATTCGTCGTCGTGTTTGCCAGTTAGCTTTAGAAAAGCTTATCAAAGACGGTCGTATTCAACCAGCCAGAATTGAAGAATTCATTGAGGCAGGTAAAAAAGAACTAGCTATTGATATCAAAAAAGCTGGTGACGAAGCTGTTTACAAAATGGGCTTCACCGGACTTGAACCAAAACTAATTGGTATTATTGGACGTTTGAAATACAGAACTAGTTATGGGCAAAATATTATAAATCACTCTACTGAAGTAGCTCAACTTTCTGGTCTGATGGCAGAAGAGCTTGGACTAGACGCTGCTAAAGCCAAGAAATGTGGTTTCTTCCACGATATTGGAAAAGCAGTTGACCAAGAAACTACAGGTAGCCATCCAGAAGTTGGTGAAAAAATATTAAAAAAGTTTGGCATGGACGAGGATGTTATCCACGCTGCTGCCCACCATCATGATGATAAACCAGAAAATATTTATACACAAATTGTAAAAGCTGCTGATGCAATTTCCGGTGCACGTGTGGGTGCTCGTCGTGATACTTATGAACAGTTTGTAGCGAGACTAGAAGAGATAGAACAGACCGCTTCTGACTTCCCTGGCATTGACAAAGTCTATGCTATCCAAGCTGGCCGTGAAGTTCGTGTCTTTGTAAAACCAGACGAAGTTGATGATTATCAAGCTTATAACCTGGCCAAAGATATCGCTAGAAAGATTGAAAACGAACTACAATATCCTGGTGAAATTAGAGTAAACGTGATTCGTGAAAACAGAGTTATTGAATACGCACGTTAATCACTCAGACACTTTACCACCTAACCACTCAACCACATTGAGTGGTTTTTTTATCTTAAAAAATAACATGATAATCTCGTGGAGAGGTAATAAAGTGGTCAGGTGGTTGGGTGTGGATAAGATATTTCGCTCTATTGACACAAAAAATTAAAAAACATACAATACTAATGTAAATTAAGCTATTTTTTTATTAAAAAATCTTAACCTCATTCTTAATCTTAAAAACTATGAATAAAGCAGCCTTAGCACAAGCCCTCGCCGACAAGGTGGGTGTTTCAAAAAAAGAAGCAGAAGAAATGGTAGCTAGCTTTGTCAAAATTGTCACTTCTACTTTGGTAGCTGGTGGTGAAGTAAATATTGCTGGCTTTGGCGCCTTCTCTGCAAAAATGAGAGCTGGTCGTGTCGGTGTAAACCCACAAAACCCAACTCAAAAAATTCAGATCCCTCCTGTGACTGTACCAAAGTTCAAAGCTGGTAAAGGCTTGAAAGATGCTTTGAAAGGAAGATAAAGAAAAACTAAAAAATACAAAACCACCCAATTGGGTGGTTTTTTGTGTCAGGAGGGAGATTCGAACTCCCGGCCTTAGGGTTATGAATCCTACGCTCTCACCAACTGAGCTACCCTGACATTTTTTATTGTAAACTTTTTCTAGTAGCCTCAAGGGGAATCGAACCCCGATTTTATGGATGATCCCGATACCTGTAGCCTCAAGGGGAATCGAACCCCTGTTACATGGATGAGAACCATGAGTCCTAACCACTAGACGATGAGGCCATAAGTATCGGGACTAACCACTAGACGATGAGGCCATTTAGATAGACAAAATTATACATTATCTATCCCCTTTTGTCAATTACCTTGTCTGTGCCACACCATAATATTGCAAAATAAACTTGGCAATTTTACCAAAAGTAGGAGCAGCTGTAGAGGAGGAATATTTCCTCTCTGGTTTTTCAAACTTTACTATCATGACAAACTTTGGATTGTCTACAGGAGCAAAACCAACAAAAGAATGGATTGTCTCATCTGTATAGCCACCACGCCCTGCAATTTGCGCTGTACCAGTCTTTCCCGCCACATAATAGCCTGGCACTGCCGCCCAGCCTGCCTGACCACTATCAATTACATTAACCATCATTCCAGACAAAAGCATACTAGTGCGTTTGTCCAAAATTTGTTTTACTTCTTTTGGTTTTATTTTTTCAACTTTACCATCTGAATAACGTATTTCTTCTACTACATACGGTTTCATCATCACACCATCATTGGCAATAGCACCAATAGCTGTGATCATCTGCAAAGGCGTAGCAGTAATACCCTGACCAAACGAAGCAGTCGCCCCATAACAATCAATCTTGTCACCTTTTTTCTCATATAGAGTATCAATCGTACCTGACACTTCGCTATCTAGACTAATACCTTCCTTTATACCAAAACCAAAATCTTCAATGTAATCAATAAATTTTTTCTTTCCCAGACGCTCAGCTACATAGACCATTCCAGTATTAATAGAATTTTCCAAAACCCCAGTCATTGTCTGCCAACCATAAACTTTTTCTCCAGCATTTTTTATTGGAGTCTTGCATAGACCAGACTTTGCACCAATATCTTCAAAATATGTTTCTGGTGTCAGAACCTCCTCATTTAGAGCAGCTGCCATGGCAATTGGTTTGAAAATTGAACCAGGCTCATAAGGTGTAAAAATATTTGTATTGTTATAAACGTTAACATCTTCTACCTGATTGTAAGTATTTGGATCAAAATCTGGCAAAGAACACATAGTGCGAATAGCACCAGTACGAGGATCTAAAATAACTAACGAAGCAGTCTCTGCCCCATATTCTTTGCGAGCACGCTCCAATTCTTCACAGGCCTTGAATTGTAAAGTTCTATCTAGTGTCAAAACTATATCTGCTCCGTCTTCAGCTGCTTCAAATGAACGCCCCGCCAAAGTTATCAAAGTACCAACTGCACTTTTTTGACCCTGAATAAAACCACCTTTGCCAGCCAATTCTTTTTCCCAATAACCTTCTATACCATAACGCCCAATATCATTACCTTCATTATCCTTACCTACAAAGCCAATCGTCTGGGCAGCTAAATTTGCTTCAGGATAATAACGAAAAGGCTGA
>CAZRUM010000005.1:0-40369 GCA_964603435.1 uncultured Gammaproteobacteria bacterium
GTCATCATCTATATTGAAAAAGTCATCCAGATTGAATATATGCCATTTAAAAGAAGTGTATAATCCTTCGGGAATATCATATTCCGGCATGGGTTCATCCAACAATACTTCAAAAGGTGCGATGAAGGCGGTATTTTCAATGAAATGCAATCCCGAAGAAGCCAGCATTAAGCAGCAAGCGTATCTAATTAAAAAAGCATTATCCTGGAATGCCTGCCCCGTCGCAAATAGGACAGATGAGGCGATAGCGAGTCTGCCATATTTGTATACGGGGTGGATAAAAAACCCGCCTAATAGGCGGGTTAATCTGTTTAAATCTGTCTAAATCAATGCTTTTATTTCTCCGCTGTCTTCTTATACTCCCCTACGTCAGCAATCTCACTTAGAAGTATATTTTCTACATAAATACCACGTGAGTAAAAAATACGCTCTAATTCGTTTTTAAGTTCAGTTTCCACAGCATCACGTTTTTGACCTGTAATATCAGCCTTATCAAAGCGACTCATAACCATACGTATTCTAGATCTAACTGTAGGACGAATAATTTTTTCTATAAAATCTTCACCAATAGTTTGCCAAATAGCTGGAATTTGATGAATATCTAGACGAAGCAAGATAGTACCTTCCACACCAATTTTCTTGTCATCCTGTGTCATAGCAGCAATCGGAATGTCTCCTAGAGCCTTCTTATTATCGCCGTTAAATTCACGAGAAATACTATATTCCAAAGTCTGAGTATTAAATAACTTGGCCTTTTGCCAAAAAGGAATTTTTAGATGAAGACCAGGTGTCAAAACTTTTTTCAAAACTCCACGACCAAGATCATAAACACAAGCCACATATCCTGGGGGTACGTAAATAAAAACACCCTTGAGCACATCCTCCATTACAAAGGAATACATTAATTTATCGAGTGAATCGGCCATAAAATTTGTTTAATTATATATAGTATATTTAATCACATTTTGAACATTTTGACGAGACAACTATCTATTGGTCTCTTCTGTCTCAGAAACCTCTTTTTTTTCTTCTTTTTCTTTCTGCTTAGGCCTAAATATTAGTCTACTAAACTGGTGAATTATAACAGAAAAGATGAGAGATGTCAAGATGAACAGAGCTTTTGCCATTGGTAAAATCCAGAGTGCAGTAAATACAGCCAGAGGAAACAGTATGAAATAAGCCAAATCCGCCTTTGTTAAGCCATGTTTTTGCTTTCTATAGCCTAGGTAAATCTCCCCCAAAAGGAACAATCCTACAGCCCCAGCCCAAATCCAATCGTGTGTAGCACCCAAATCATAACCATAAAAAATTGTATTAATCACACCTGGATAATTCACAGAAGGATAGAGAATCTTGATGACTTTTTCTCCTGTAATACCTCGTAAAAACACCTGATACAATAAAACAAGCATTAGGGCTTGGATACCAAGCACCACGGCCTTACTCCAAGGGCTAACTTTGCGACTTTTTAGACGTTTACGAATTTCCTCTTTTTTTAAGACTTCATCATTACTAAAATCTTTTTCTAGAGCTGTTAGTTCTTCATCAATTTCTTCGTTCTTGGACTGGCTTTTTTCTGTCACAAAAGTAAATGGTAAAAGTACCACTCGTAAAATAACTGTTAAATAGACGATTGCCCAACCAAGATTACCATCTGCCCAGCCATTATATATCCAAACGAGCAAATTGAAGACAGGTTGATATAGCAAATCATGCCAAATTATTCCTAACATATGAAATCATTATAGCAAAACGACCCTAAAATAGCAATTGACCTACTCCTTACGAAGTGCCACAATTGGATCTAGACTAGCAGCTTTTTTGGCAGGCCCGCCTGCCATGCATTAAATATGCATTAAGATAAAATAATGCTTTTTTATTCTTTGCGGAGGGCTACTATTGGATCTAGGCTTGCGGCTTTGCGGGCAGGCCCGCCTGCCATGCATTAAATATGCATTAAGATAAAATAATGCTTTTTTATTCTTTGCGGAGGGCTACTATTGGATCTAGGCTAGCGGCTTTGCGGGCAGGATAAATTCCAAAGAAAAGACCAACTAAAGTGGAAAAACCAATTGCCAAAATTATAGAAAAAATTGATATTGAAAAACTCCAATTCAGACCATAGCTGACTGCACCATAATAAACCAGATAGGAAATTATTATACCCGAAATTGCACCTATGATTCCACCAGCAGATGTGAGAAGCATAGCTTCAAATAAAAATTGATACAAAATATCTTTTGACTTGGCACCGACAGCTTTGCGCAAACCAATCTCAAAAGTACGCTCGGCCACTGTCACGTACATTATATTTGTAATACCCACCCCACCAACAACCAAAGAAATACAAACTAACGCCACCAACAACAATGTAATACCTCCTGTGATAGTTTCTAAAGTTTCTCTAATTTCGTCCATGGTGGTTACTTTGAAATCATCTTTGTCTGGATCAGTAATATCATGATTATCTCGCAACAAATATTCTATGTCTTCTTTCGTGCTATCAATTTTTGACATGTCAATTACTCTACCCATTATTCCCATTACGTAGTCAGTCCCAAGCAATCTTTTTTGCAAAGTTTTGGTTGGTACATACACAATAGTATCATAATCAAAACCAAATGAAGCACCTCGTTCTGCCATCACCCCCACTACCTTGTATGACTTTCCACGAACATACACATTTTTTCCCACAGCGGTATCTTCGCCAAAAAGATCTTCTTTTATGGCTGATCCCAAAACCAAAACTTGAGCAAGTGAATCTTCTTCTGCATTATCATAAAATCTCCCATACTCAATTTCCATTTTTTCTACTTTTGCAGCATTAGCTCCATAACCAAACAATATTGCAGTTTTATTTTCTTCTCTATATTTTACAACTTCTTGACCAGTAACGTAATCGTAAGTTGAATCAATATTTTCATGTTTTTCTATATCTTCGGTATCAGTATTTTTGAGAGTAGTCACAATGATGCCCGCAGCCATACTAGTTGCACTTCCACCTTCACCCTTACCCGGCACTCTCACTTCAATATTAAGAGCATTTGGATTATAAATATCAAGTTCACCTACAATCATACTCTCAAGACCATTGCCAGCTGACATAATTATTACAACCGAAGCAATACCAATACTAAGTGCAATGGCTGTCAAAATACTACGAGCTTTTTGACGTATCAAGGCAGTATAGGCTAATTGTATATTATCTTTAATTTTCATAAGATACAGAATACAAACTTTACAAAAATACAAAAACTTTATTTATTTTGTATATTTATAATTTTATTTATTATTTAATACTCATTCAAAATTCTATTTATTACAGCACCATCATAAGTAAATGAAACTATAATAGCTAATTTTAGACCTAGTGCAGATAAATATTGTTTAGTTTGTTGAATATTTTTAATTGGAACTAGTTTACCTCTTTTAATTTCTACTACCACAGTATCTTCAACTAGAAAATCTAAAAAGTACTTACCCACTATTTCATCATCCATCTTCAAAGGAACATAATATTGTTCTTCAAATTTTATTTTCTCTCTTTTTAAACCAATTGCAATTGCTTTTTGATAATATTTTTCATGATGACCAGGCCCCAATTGTTTATAAACATCAAACATTACACCATTAACCTTATAACTTAATTCTGGAAACAAGAGTTTATTTTTATTACCCTCCTTCATACTTATTTTATCTTATTTATTTTGTATTTTTGTATATTCTATATTTTGTATCTAACTTATTTGTTTGTATTTTTGTATATTCTGTATTTTGTATCTACTCGTAACGTAATGCTTCAATCGCATTTAATTTACTTGCACGCCGGGCTGGAATTATCCCAAAGACAAGTCCGATACCCACAGACACGACTGTACCAAGTAAAATTGAGCCAAAAGTAATTACTAAATCCCATTCATAGCCCATAGTCTGAGCAATCACAGCAACTAAGATGGAAATCAAAGCGCCTAAAATAATTCCGATTATTCCACCAAGGAAAGTAATCACAACTGCTTCAATTAAAAACTGCATAGTGATGTCGCTAGCTTTGGCACCAACAGCCTTACGCAAACCAATTTCACGTGTTCTTTCTTGTACAGTAGCGAGCATTATATTCATAATACCAAATCCACCCACCACCAAAGCAATAGCAGAAATTGCTACCAAGAAAAATTTTAGAGCATCAGTAATACTGGAAATTGCATCCAGACCTTGAGACATAGATCTCACTACAAAATCATCTGCTTCGTCTCTGTCTAGATTATGTTGATCACGCAAAACATCTTTCATACTCTCGACCGCTCTATCAATATTTTCAGCCGAGTCAACCTTACCTCTTATCATACTAACATGATCAATTCCTAAAAGTAATTTCTGAGCAGTGCTAATTGGTACAAAAACTTGATCATCTTGATTTTGAAAACCACTTATTCCTCTTTCCTTCATCACACCAATAACTGAAAAATTTGTTTTTTTAATTCTAATTCTACGCCCAACAGCATCCTGATCACCAAACAAATCTTCATAAACTTCATATCCCAAAACCACAACTCGAGCCACACCCTTTTCTTCATCTTCACTAAAAAATCTTCCCTGTTCTACACTGGTATCTTCTACATCGAGATAGCTAGCTGTAGTTCCGGTAAAAGTGGTATTGATTGCCGTATCCCCAACATTAATTGTTTCATTCCCACTAACATACATAGTGAGAGATTCTATACAATCGCAAGCATCTTTTTCAATTGCTTTGCCATCATCGTATTTAAGTGTAGTTATAACAATACCCATGACCGAAGCTGGCGGACCATCTTCTTCTGCCGCCCCCGGCATTACACCCACAAGATTTGAACCAACACTTTTTATTTGATTGAGAATAAGACTTTGAGCTCCCGCCCCCACTGACATTACAATAATAACTGCCATAACACCAATCACAACACCGAGCATAGTCAAAAAAGCTCGCGCTTTACTTTGCGACATTATTTTCCAAGAATCAATTATGCTCTCCTGAATATTCATAAAACTTAGTTACAAGTTTTTAAAGTTAAAAGTTTATGAACTACTTGGTAAGCTCTCCATTTTGTTTTGCCCACTGACGTTTTGTCACCTCATAATCAGACTCTAATAAACCATCTTTTATTTTAACAATTCGCTTGGCATGCTCGGCTGTATAGTGTTCATGCGTGACCAAAATAATAGTATTACCATCTTCATTTAGATCTTGTAAAATCTTCATTACTTGCAGACCAGATTTGGAATCAAGATTTCCAGTTGGTTCATCTGCAAAAATAACGTCTGGCTTATTTACCAGGGCTCTCGCAATTGCTACACGCTGTTTTTCACCACCAGAAAGTTTACTTGGAGAATGATCTAGGCGATGTTCTAGCCCAACACTTACAAGTAGTTCTGTGGCTCTTTTTATTCTCTCCTTTTTTGGCATATCAGTATAGAGAAGCGGAAGCATTACATTTTCAAGAGTGGTAGCTTTATTTAATAAATTAAAAGATTGAAAAACAAAACCAATTTTTTTACTTCTCATCTCAGCCAATTCATCGTCTTCTAGCTTACTTACATCCTGACCTTCAAAATGATAAGTACCAGTCGAAAGTTTATCCAAAAAACCCAAAATATTCATAAGGGTGGATTTTCCAGAACCAGAAGGACCCATTACCGCCACAAACTCCCCTTCTTTGATTTCAAGGTCAATCCCATGAAGAACTTTTGTCACAAATTCTTCATTACGGAATTCTTTTTTTAAATTTTCTATTTTTATTAACGATTTCATAACATTGATTTAAACTAATTTATACAGATTTATTTATACACACCCCTATACTTGTAAAAATTTATAAAATATGGTTATATATACAGGTTATTTAGCCCGTTAGTCTAGTCGGTCAAGGCACTGGCCTCTCACGCCAGTATCACGGGTTCGAGTCCCGTACGGGCTATTTGCTGGAATAACTCAGTTGGTAGAGTGCCACTGTTTACCCAAGTGGGTAGGTGGACGTCACAGGTTCGAATCCTGTTTCCAGCTTCTTCTCTTTCGAGAGAAATTTAATTCAAACAGATGGCAGACTTTGTCGAAAGCACCGAACTCGGGATTCGGGATGAGCTTGGAAGTTTGTCGTCTTCTTTAGGGGAATCGCCAAGTGATAAGGCAAACGGTCTAAACCGTTACCGGGGGTTCGAATCCCTCTTCCCCTATGCTCTTTTTCCTGGAGTCGAGTGGGTTTATCGGGGATAAATCGTTCGGAAAGATAACCGTTTCGGATTGCTAAATCCACATCTTTCCGTCTTGACTCAAACTGGTGGGGTCCCAACCCCCGAGGGTTGAAGCGGGACAAAACGACTCAGTTCGTTGCGTCCCGCTTCTCCCTTGACTCTTACAATTCCTAGATAATAGGTGTTTTTTTATTTTTAAATAACTCACTAATTTATTTTCTCCCATTCTTCCACTTTTTTCAAATATTCATCTTTTATATTTTCAAAATATTTTTTTGCATCTTTATATTCATTTGGAATATCCCCATCGAGAATTGCATCTTCTATTCTTTTTTTAATTTTCCCAACTGTTGGACCAGGTTTCAAACCACAGTCTTTCATTATTTCTTCTCCACGTACCGGAGACTGAAACTCACGTAGTTTATCTTTTTCTAACACTTCTGCAATTCTAGTCTCCAAAATATCATAATTTTTTAAACGTTTTTTTAATTTTCTAGGATTACCAGTAGTAATATCACTACGACACAAATTTAACAAATCTTCCAAATCATCTTCCAGAGTAACCACAAGACGACGAACTGCACTATCAGTAATACCATCATCCATAAGAGCAATTGGTTGTTGATGCCAACGCACAAGCTTGGCAACGTACTCTGTATCTTCTTTGCTCATACGTAGACGTTTACCAATTTGTCGTGCCATTTTTAAACCTAAGTGTTCATGCATATCAAAAGTCCAACCACGACCCTTTTCGTATTTCTTGGTGCCAGGTTTTCCAATGTCGTGCATGAGAGCCGCAAATCTAAGTAAAACTTTGTCAGTTTTCTCGGCCACGTTATCTACTACTTTAAAAGTATGTTCCAAATTATCTTTATGATTTTGTCCATAAATTTCCTCCACTCCAGACAAATCACAAATCTCTGGTAAAAACTTTTGCATCAGACCAGAATCATAAAGAATACGCAGACCAATAGAGGGTTGTGGAGCAGCCAAAAGTTTAAATAATTCTTCTTGTATTCTTTCTTTAGAAATAATTTTTAATCTATCTACGCTGTCTTCAAGAGCTTTGTAGGTAATAGCTTCTATACTAAAACCAAGCTGAGCAGCAAAGCGAGCTGCTCTCATCATACGAAGAGGGTCTTCCGAAAAAGTTTCATTTGATTCCATTGGGGTACGTAAAACTTTTTTCTTCAAGTCATTCTTGCCCTCAAAAATATCGACAATACTACCAAGCTTACCACCTTTTTCAATTTTCTGGGCCATGGCATTAACTGTAAAGTCACGACGTTTCAAATCTTCTTCTAGATTAGTAGAGACTACTTTTGGCTTACGAGAATCATCATCATACTTTTCAGTTCTAGCACCAGCAAATTCAAGCTCCAATCTTTTTTCACTTACTTTGCCCTTTTTTTCTATCACAATATAGCGTGCTGTATCAAAATCTGGAAATTCTACCAGACTTCCCTTACCTCTCATCTTTTTATCAAGCTTGGTAGCAAATTCTAACCCAGAACCTAAAACTACAAAATCGATATCTTTGTTATTTTCCAAACCCAAAAGGAGGTCACGTACATAACCTCCCACAGCATAAACTTCTACCTTCTCTTTCTTAGAAAGTTTATAAATTTTCTTTAATATTTTTTCTACATTCATAAAAAATCCTAATCTACTAATTATAACCGAATATAACGAATATCCTAATCTACCAATTTTCCTCATTCGGATATTTGTAGATTTGGATAAAATTCATAAATTCGGATTTATTCTTCAATTTCACGCAAGACAACTTCTTGACCTTCTTCTAAACCTGACATAATTTCTACAAGGCCATTATCACCGCGAAGGCCAGTTTCTACTGTTACTTCTTCAACTTCTTTATTTTTTAGAACACGTACATATTTACTTCCATCATCATTAGTTCTGACAGTTCTTTGTGGGATATACAAAACATCTTGTTTCTTTTCTGTATCAAAAATTATATTAGCTGTCATACCATTTAGAATCTCATGTTCTTCGTCCCCTTCTAAAGAAACAGTGACAGAATAATAAACCACATCTTGAATAATAGTTTCACCTTTTTCAATTTCTGTTACTTTACCCAAGAAAACAACATCTTCACCAAAAGCATCTAGAGTGATCTCTGCCCCATCATCACCAGAAATTTTTATAATATCAGTCTCTGGAATATCAACACTCACTTCAAAATGTGGGCTCACTAATTTTACTAGCATATCCTGAGCACTTACATATTCTCCCACTTTACCTTCAATCTTACCAACCATACCGTCAACCGGAGCAATTATCCTACCTTTGTTACGATTGGCTACAGCTTGTGCCAAATTAGCTCTAACTTCTGATAAAGACGCTTGGTAACCAGCCACATCCTCCACTCTTGGTGGATTATGAGCATCATCATAATTTGCTTGTGCCTGATCAACTAAAGACTGATAAGCATCTCCATCAGATTCTCTTCTTTTTTTCAAATTTTCCAAATTAGCAACAGCATTATTATAAATAATAAAATTTGTAGTGTAGCTATTTTTTGCGCTCTCCACTGCTTGCATTTGATCAATCAAACTAGCGTATTTTGTATTTACAGCCCCGTAATCTGTCTGCACACCAGTTTTCAAAGTATCAAGCTCGGACTGACTTAGACTTCCCACAGCAACAGTATTATCCAAAACTTCCACCACCGCAAACATAAGGTCTTTCATTGCATACAAAGCTTCTTGTGTTGTGTCAGCCGCCCAACCATAAGTCTCACTGTCACTAATAACACTAAGAGAATTGATCATACCGTCAGCATCATTTTTAGTTGACTTGGCTGAATAATATTTATTATTAGCTGTATTCAATTTACTAGTGTTTAAAGCTGATAAAATGTCATCAAATTCATCATTGGCCAAAGAATTATCAATACCTAAAATATTATCAGCCTCAGTCAAAGCCGATGACATGGTTGATTGTGCAGAAATCAATACTGACCTAAGATCATCATAGGCATCTCCTACAATCTGACTAGCCTCACCACCTTCTGCTAATTCTAGATTAAGCTTTGCTTTTTCTAAACTAGCCTCAGCATTAGCAATTAAATCGTCGTAGCTAACCCTAGATTGATCTCTGTTAGCCTTAGCTTGTTCAACTTTAGCTTTAATTGAAACTAAATATGAATCAGTTTGGCCTGCCATAAGCTTGTCTAGATTGGCCTGTGCTTTGGCGACACTAGCACTAGCTTGAGCTACACGAGCATTGAGCTCTCCCAATTCTAAATCTATAATAATATCCCCAACTTTAACTTCACTACCAACCGGTTTATAAATTTTACCGATACGACCACCCATTTCAAAACGCAAATCAAGCTCATCAGCTGATTCTATATTACCAGTT
Organism: uncultured Gammaproteobacteria bacterium; assembly: GCA_964603435.1. GTDB lineage: Bacteria > Patescibacteriota > Patescibacteriia > Magasanikbacterales > UBA922 > CAZRUM01. The sequence continues at coordinate 9,613 of CAZRUM010000005.1, forward strand.
GCATCAACAGTCTGTTCCAAAATTCCACGTTCTACTTTTACAGTTTCATAACTTGGTTTTTTGGTAGCTTTTTTAATTTGACCATAAACAATACTAGCAACAATTAAACCAACCACAACCAAGATGTAAAATAATTTACGCTTATAAAACTTTTTCTTTTTTGTCTTTATAATTTCTTGTTCCATATTATTTTTATTATTTAGTTTTTTTATTAATTTTAATATTTTCCATATGTTTAGTCACATCAGATAAGAAATGTTCCATAATATCTGCAGGCACCAAAACAATCGCACCACCTTTATCCATTACAAAAAATCTATCACCTTTTTTTAATTCCATAGAACTACGTAAAGATTTTGGTATTACTAGTTGACCTCTTTCACCAATAAGAGTGGTCCCGTGAAATGCCCCAAAAGAATCTTTTAACTTGTCTAAATCTTTCATATGGAAATAATATAAGTATGAATAATCATACTTATCATACCAGATTAATCATTCTTCTGCAAACACCACTATAAACTGTGGATAAAGTGCTCAAATGGCTTTCTAGGATCATTTTTAGCATTGATACAAGTGTATATTACCCTAGCAAAAGGAGTATGAACCCCATGTTTCTTGGCCAAGCGTAAAAGACACTTGGTTGCTACTATACCTTCTATAGTTTGTTTAATTTTCTTCTCGGCTGCACCAGCTTTTATACCTTTACCCAGCAATTCTCCAAAATTGTGATTTCGACTATCAGGACACAATCCCGTACCTATCAAATCCCCCACCCCAGCCAATTCATAAGCGGTATGCTTTTTACCACCAGAGGCTTTTATAATATCAGCTATTTCTTGAAGGGCATAAGTAAGCAGGGCCGCTTTAGTATTCAACCCATAACCCAGACCATCACACATACCGAGTGCAATTGTATAAACATTTTTGAATGAACCACCTATTTCAACTCCGATCACATCTGATGTCGGTACAAGTTTTATATAATCATTTTCCATCACTTCTTTTACTTTTTTAATAGCTTTTGTATTTTTTGATGCCACATTCATAGCAGTAAAATTCTTTCTTACCATCTGACTCGCTATTGCTGGACCTGACAAGGAAACAATATTTTTCTTGAGTTCTGGGCGAACATGTTTTTGTATTACGTGTGTCATTATACGCAGGCTTTCGGGATGAACACCTTTTGAAACATCCACCAAAATTGTTTTATGTTCTATACTACGAGCCCCAAAAGAAATCGTATGTTCTAACACACCACTAGGAATAGCAAAAAAAACAACATGAGCACCAGACAAGGCCTCAGCAATTTTAAATTTTGGTACAATATTTTTGGAAAGTTTTACCCCTGGTAAATATTTTTTATTTTCACCAAATTTTATAATTTGTTCTAATGGTAAATGATCACCTTCCCAATTCCAAAGTTTTACCATATGACCATTATCAGCCAAAACTTGAGCCACAGCTGTACCCATATTTCCTGCTCCAAGGACAGTTATAATTTGTTTTGACTTTTTCATACCAAGAAAATCAATATTAATATTCCAACAATTATTCTATAAAATACAAAAGGTTTGAAACTATATTTTTGAATTATTTTCATCAGACCTGTAATCGCTATAAAACCAGCGACGGCTGATGCCAAAAACCCAACGATCAAAGCCGCTATTCCGATGTCTTCTATTCCATATTTTACCATATCCAGCACTTTTAACATACCAGCCAGTGCGATAATTGGAACACTCATCAGAAAAGAAAATTCAGCAGCAGATTTTTTATCAAATTTTGAAAATAAACCAGCTGTCATAGTAATACCAGACCGAGATGTGCCGGGGATAAGTGCGATTGCTTGTGCACAACCAATAAACAAAGCTTGCTTCCAATTAGTTTTTTCTAATACTTTTTTATTTTCTTGTTTTTTTGAATATTCATCTGCAACCCACAAAACAACACCCCAAAATATCAAACCAAAAGCCACCACATAGGATGAGCGTAAACTATTTTCAATCTGATCATTAAATAATAAGCCAATTATACCTGCTGGAATAATACTTAAAATAAGTAGCCAAGCCAATTTTCTATCGTTTTTTAATTCAACTTTTCTAGAAAAGAAAGCTCTGACCATTGCCCAAAGTTTTTTTCTAAAATATATAATCACTGCCAAGAGAGAACCTAAATGAACCATAACATCAAAACCCATACCCTGATCTGCCCAACCAAAAATTTTTGGTACAAAAATAAGATGTCCTGATGAGGAAATAGGTAAAAATTCTGTTAAACCTTGTACTACGCCCAAAACAAGAGCTTGTAAAATACCCATATCTTAGCAAAATAATACACTTTTACACCGTGATATTATAGCACAATGCTTGACAAAGTAGTATAGTTATGATAGACTCACGTGTAATCCGTATTCAATACGGATACAAATCTTGAGAACTTTGGAGGTTTTTTTACCTCCGGAAAGGATTCGGAATGAACCCCGAAGCCATGATCCAAGTTCCTGAGACATGTCTTGGCTGGTGGATCTTCGCTGGTCTCCTCGTACTCGCCATTTTCGCCATTCAACGACTGGGCGGGTACCTAGAACAACGCGAACAGCGCCGAGAAGAAAACTGGGAGTATCACTGCGAAGTGACACGCCCCCAACTCGCCACAGCCTTCCAGTTGCGAACGCGACAGGAAGGACAGGGCGACACCACCGTCCAGTAGGACGAGGAAAGGAGATGACCATATGATGGTCACGACGGGTCGAACGCAAGCACGGCACAATTTCGCCAGCTTTCGACCCCTTCACTTTGTTATAAAATACTTTATTACAAAGCAAAATAAAAAATCCACCAATTGGTGGATTTTTTATTTAATTATTTTATTTATTTCAACAACTCTTTCAACTCATCCACTTTATCAATCTTTTCCCATGGAAACTCATCGCGACCAAAATGCCCGTAAGATGCTGTTGCTTTATAAATTGGACGTTTCAAATCAAGAGTCTTAATAATACCAGCTGGTGTTAGATCAAATACACTACGTACAGCTTCGACTAATTTTTCTTCATCAACTTTTCCAGTACCAAATGTATCTACTAATACACTGGTTGGCTCTGGATAACCAATTGCATAAGAAAGCTGAACCTCACATTCATCAGCTAGGTCAGCTGCCACGATATTTTTTGCAATATAACGTGCCATATAAGCGCCAGATCTATCTTGTTTATTTGGCACCTTTCCAGAAAAAGCTCCGCCACCGTGACGACCTCTACCACCATAAGTATCAACAATAATTTTTCTACCAGTCACACCAGTATCTCCCTGTGGACCACCAATAACAAACTTACCAGTTTCATTGATAAAATATTTTGTATTTTCATCTAGATAATCTCCACAAATTGGTTTTATAACCTCACGCATCATATCTTCGCGAAGTTGTTCTAATTTTACATCTGGATTGTGTTGAGCTGCTACTACTACCGCATCAATTCTCTTTGGCTTACCATCTTCATATTCTACAGTCACCTGTGCTTTCCCATCAGGACGTAAATAATCTAAAGTTTTGTCTTTTCTAATTTCTGCCAACTTATGAGCCAAACCATGAGCCAACATTATTGGTAGTGGCATTAGCTCTGGGGTTTCTTTACAAGCAAAACCAAACATCATGCCCTGGTCCCCCGCCCCTTGAGCTTGGTGAGGATGACCTTTGGTTTCTTTTTCACCCTGAGCAATATCAGAACTTTGTTCATCTACTGCCACCATTACACCACAGGATTTATAATCAATCCCATAGTCTGCATCTGTATAACCAATATCTTTTAAAGTACCACGTACGATGGCTGGAATATCAACATAGGTCTTGGTAGTAATCTCACCACCAACTACAACTAAACCCGTGGTTGTAAAAACCTCACAACAACAAGCTCCGTCTGGATCATCTGTCAAAACCGCATCCAAAACAGCATCTGAGATTTGATCACAGATTTTGTCAGGATGCCCCTCAGTGACAGACTCTGAGGTAAAATAATGTTTTTGCATACAAAAAAAACGCTTTAATGCGTTTTTGAAGATAGAAAAGGAAATTGTTGAGCAGTAACCCACTCTCGGGTAGAACCAACCAACAATCAACACCATCTAAAAAACGCTTTGATTTATAGAAATATATTAACACAAAAAATCAACTTTGTCAAGTATTTACTCTAAAATAATTTCACCACACTATAAATCGCCCCACCAATAAATACAAATAATAATACCACGGCTAATAGCAAAGTATGATGCAGTTTATATTTTCCTTCTGGCAAATCTCCCACTTGTTTAGCACGCCAATAAATCAAAATTAAAATTATCATTTCCAAACTAATAAACACTCCGCCAACAATATCAATCACACCAATAAATTTTTTTAGACCCAAGAAAAAAATGGCTGGGGGTAAACCCAAAACCAAACCATTAGCTAACCAACTAGGCATTTTATAATCCCAAACAAAAGAATCTTTGAGTGACATCCCAATCATAAGAAAACTACTTCCCATTGCAATAACAGCAAATACATTGCCAAAAATATACATAATCTCACCGACTTTTTGCCCCAAACCTAAAGTTGCAATCTCGGTAGTTTCTGTCCCACTCACACCAACAACTACCCAAGCAAACAAAACATAAGCCGCAATTGAAATTAGACCAGCAATAATAATTGCTCGTTTGAAACCACCATCCCTACCCTTGAGCAACATGTGAGATTCTGGAATGGAAGTAGCCCCATGAAAAGCAAACAAAATTACACCATAAGGTAAAAGAAAATTGGCTAAATTTATATAGCCCGTATTCTGCATTTCTATATAAGGAGAAGCAAGAAAAGCAATAACTAAAATTACGCCCAAAATAGCCAAACTCATAACAAACTCGGCTGTCTTTATGCCGCGCATACCAATAATAATAAACAAACCAGCTACCGCCAAAAAAATTAAACGCCACATCATTTCACTACCACCAAATAGTGCTGCCAAAACTTCACCCTCACCAATGAAATAAACTAATAAAGCGCCAGTTAACATGAAATAGACTATACCAGCCATCAAAACTTCTCCGACTCTACCCAGATATTTTTTTGCCAAACCTACTATTTGAAAATCCTTTTCGGTGCGAGTTGTGACATAACCAATCAAAAGATTAAGCCCCATCATTAGACTTCCTAGTAAAACTATATACAAAATACCAATACGCAAACCGACTTTGGATACAGCATATGGAATACTTAAAACACCTGCCCCAATCGTTCCGCTCACTATCAAAGCTACAGCTTGAAAAACTGATAGCTCGCGTCGAAAAATCCCTTTATATTTTATAATTTTAATATCCTGATCTAATCTTTTGTGTTTATCAAACATAATTTTTATTTTAAGTGCGCTTATTATAGCATATCTTGACAAAACAATTAAGTTTGGGTATAATATTCCCATTAAATGCACGCCTAGCTCAGTTGGTTAGAGCACCTCGTTTACACCGAGGGGGTCAGAGGTTCGAATCCTCTGGCGTGTACCAATCAAAAAACTGCCTTAAAGGCGGTTTTTTGATTATTTTATTTTCTCCAATGTATCTGTTATAACATCATACTCATACTTTTCTCTACAAGTATCAAAATCATCACTATCAATCCAATACATACAAAATAAAAATTTTGTACTATCCTCTGGAAATAAAAAACTTTGCATATCAGCCCGCCTACCTTCTTTAATTTTTCTAATTTTATCAAACTCCCCAACAAACAAAGCTGAATAACCCAACCAATGAAAGTTAGAATTGCTAATCCTCCAAACTGGCTCATTGTTAATTTTTCCAAGAAGTCTAAAATTACTCAAATCATTTGCACCAAATCTATCAGAAAGATAAAGAGAAGCATTAGTAAAATTGTACTCGTACACTTTCTCTCCCTGTGATAAAAGTGCCACATCATCATTCAACCAACCCGCGAAAGTCATACGATTTTTATACTCTCCACTATCATCTACTATCCAACTTATCTTACCAGATTCTATATTGACTGCATATAAACCATGCAAAAAACCCTTTGGTAAATCTAATAATTCATTTTTTGAATATTCAGCAGCATCCATTTGACCTAGTTTTCCATGTGGATAAATTCTATAAATAAAGTGGGTAGAAGATGGGGACCACTCATTTACTCCTATGGCTACGGCATAATCTAAGTCGTCTTTTTTATTTTCAAATAATGGAACTATATTCCCGTTATTTGAAACTAGATACAACTCACGTCCAGTATCATTAACTGTGACAGCTGCGAATTTTTTATCTGGAGATATTTGAATGCTACGACTATACAATTCAAAATTAACAGATCCTGTACCTACATCCAAAAGAACATCGACTATTTCATCGTAAAAATCGGTAATTTTTATTTTGTTCTCATAACCAACCCATTCGTGAAATAATTCTTTATTGTCAGTTGTTGTAGGGGCTGTAAAATCTATAGTCAAAGGACTTTTTGTATCATCAACAGCATTTTTAGAGATATCCAAGTCTAGAGATTCTTTAGGTAAACATAGAACAAAAACCACTAACAAAATAGATTGTGCTAATAAAAAAAATAATAGTAATAAAATATTCTTTTCTTTCATAATATTATATAAAAAATTAATTACTAATTTTATCCTTTACCATTTGCCAATAAATACTATTACCCCTCTCGGTCTTTATCCAATACCACCATTCTACCCCCCACAGATAAGCTCGCGGGGCACCTATGCGCTCAGTGTAGTCAAAATGGTCCTTCAATCGAAGAGAATCCATAGTTTTTGCCTGTTCTACTAGTGTAGTCTTATCTGGACCATCTCCATCAAACCAAGGCTCAGCCTGCAATTCAGCCACAAAAAACTCATTCATATCTTTACCGAGTATTTTTGCTTTCCAACGATAAAAAGCTGGGGGCAACCAATCATAAGTCCAGATTTTACCACTCGGCGTTCTCACAATACGATAAAGTGTGGTACCAAATAAATCCCCCGCTCGACTGGCCTTCCACCAAGTACTAAGTTCTCCGCTGTCAGTTATTAATATTTTATGCTCTGAATCTAATTTTTTAACAAAATTAATTTCTGCTTTTACCAAATCTTCACGATAACCCTCACACTCTCCAAATCTAAATTTTATAAAAGGTTCATTTTCCACTTGCCAAATTTCCAAAGCTTCATTATCCTTGTATCTTTCTACTACAGCTTCTGCATAATTAAATAATGACTTCTCATATTTTTCTTCATCTAAGTGATAGGTCCAATATGGCACGTGACACTCTGGCCAACGTGGAGCTTTTTGACCTACTACCAAAATAACTTTTGTACCTTCGGCTTCTGCTAACCCCATCATCCAATCAACATTGGTAAAATCATATTTTCCTTGTTCTACTTCTACTTCACTCCACATAGCTGCAATTCTAATATATTTTGGCTGTAAATCCTTTAAAATTTCTACATAAACCTCTTTCCAATCTAAACCCAGGGACTCAGCATGCTGATGATTAAAACTAATTCCATACTCAACTGGATATTTTTCTTTTGAAGACAACCACATACCCACATACAAAAATACTAACAATAAAATTAGTATTAAAAAACCTGTTAAAATTATAGACATAGGTTTTTTCTTCATAACATCTTTATTATAACACAAATAAAGCCGAACCCAGAGCCACAAGAACTATAGCAATGGTCTGTACTATCAATTCATTCTTGGTAAAATATTCCTTAAAAACTTTTGGTAAAAACTTTGTAAGTAAAAATATGAAGACAAACATGAGTACGAACTGCAAACCACTCATAGCTCCTACCAAAGTAACACTACCAATCGCCATGGCATACTGAATCAAAAGATTAGCGATGATGCTTAAAAATTTATCCGCAAATACAATCAAACCAGCATAACGCTTGGCCACGGTTTTAGCTTGTTTTTTTTTCTTTTTAAAAACTGCTCTAACTGAGGGAAAAAACAAAGTAACTAAGCCCACCAAACCTACGGTTGATTTTGACCAAACAAGAGCTACCCCAAAGTCATAATTGATATACAGATATTTCGCCGTAGTATGAGAAATAGCAAAAAATAAGGCTGATAAAATTGCCCACAAAAACCCCGTATGCCAACCATGATGACCTCTGGTTTTTTCAAAAGAAAGTAGAAGGGAAGCAAAGATTAAAATTATCATCCCTACAACTTGTACCGCAGTAAGTGACTCTTTTAAAAATGCCTGCGCAATAATATAAATAAAAATAGTTATAAAAGCTCCATTGAAAGGACTAATATGACTAGTTTCTCCCTTTTTAATTGCTTTGTAAAATGTCCACAGAGCCAAACCAAACGCTACACCCGATATCACCGCCCATAGCCAATCAATACCCGAGAGCATTCCAAAACCAACAAAAGGCCAGACCAGTAAAACCTCAAACATTATAATGGTAGAATAAAAAGTATAAACTACTGGTTTACTAACAGACTTAGTAACAATTAATTTATCTAAAATAAAAACAATTGCCAAAAATGTATAACCGAGCATCGCTATAGGAAACCAATTCATAGTTAAAAAAGAATTAAAAATTAAAGTAAATGCATATCCTCTATCTCACTTTTCTTACCTTTTAGAACTATCTCTTCTATATGATAAGCTCCATTACGAGGTGCGTCTAAAAAACCTTCCATAGCAGCTTCTGCTAACCAACCCGACTGCAACCAATCTTCAAGCCATTCGTTGGTATATTCCGGATTATCCTGATCAACCCCAGCACCAATAGCTTCGAGCCAAGCACGATTGTAGTGCTCTTGGGCTCCAATGGGTGGAGCCATAATAATAGGAAGCCCTAGTCCGGCGTAAAAAGATAATTCACTTGGTTTTGTCCAAAGAATATCAGTAGTCAAAAGCATCTCATTGAAACGTTTAAAATATTCTGTCTTGGTTTCTGCATACAAAATATTTACATGTCCATTATTTTCTTTTTCAAGTCCTAACTTTCTAATATATTTTTGATAATAAAGATAAACTTCATTCTTTACACCGGCAACTAAATTTAAAATTATTTCACCTTTATCAATTTTATCATGCAGACTTTTCAAAATCGTCACACCTATTTCTCTTTGTGCACCAGCCCCACCAACCGCGAAAGTAATTGTCAGCGGATGAGTGATAGGGCAATCTTTATGGCAATACTCTCCACCAATAAATTCTTTTATAGTTTTTTCGTATTTGTGACGATAACGATGATCTGGATCAAGATTTACAATTCTCTGTCCAATACTTTGTTTTAAAATATTTAAATCATCACCGATATTTTCTTTTGGTAAAGGAAAACCCGTAATAAAAATATTCTCCTCTCTAATACCGTATTCTTGCAGACGTTCTTTGACACGTCTATTTGGAGCTAAATATTTTATGCGACTTTTTTCTGGAACCAAAGGTGCCCAAGCACGAGAAATATCTGTATCTGTACAGATGCAATAAATGTCACCCTTATAACCATGCTCTTCTGCAAAAAAAGCAGGGGTAAAAAATGTAGCAATGATTGGTAGTGGATTTTTGTTTAATCTGTCAATTAGATCTTTTCCCCAGCCTTTTTTCATCCACTTATACATTTGTTTCAATTGCAATGTAGAACCAGACATTTTACGCTCTGGATAAAAAGGCTCGATACGCTGAATATAATCAAGAATTGCAAAAATCCAATTACCAATAATTGGCAAGTGTTTCAAACGAGAAATTTTTTCATAAATCTTTCGGCTACCTTCCCATTTTCTTCTATCAGCTTTGGGGATGCCAGCATAACTATTGGAACTAATAATTACCCCATCTCCACCCATAGATCCTGGTGCAGTGGCAAAATCTTTCAAAGGCTCGGCCGCACGCTGATGACCATACCCCATATCGACTGCTATCACGTAAGCTTTTTTGTATGTTTTATCCATATTTATAAATTATCTAAATCTGTTTATTTATTTTTTGGTAAATATTTAACTTTATAATCTTCTAAATTTCCTAAGGACTGCAGATCTGAGATGGAAATTTTTCCAGTATACAAATTTTTGATACCGTCCTCTGGATTTTTTTCTAAATAATCTTTTACTGCTAAATAACCACGGAAATAAACTATATCACGAGTAAAAGCAATTTTCTTATTTGTATCAACAAGACCGCGCTTGGCTCTGACGCAAGTTTTCCAAGCAGATTCATCATCTAGATTATAATACTCTTTCATATAATGAAACAAATCTACAAAAGACATTTCATCTGCCAGGTAAGCCCCGATCACGCGATAAGCCATCCAATGATCCTTTTCTCCCAAAGGCAAGCCCAATTGTTTTTGATTATAAATTGCCAAACCCTCTTCTGTCTCTAGGTAACCCGCAGTACCAGCTTCAAAAATTTTATATTTTTGAAGCTTAGCATTTTCCAAACGATAAACATGTGTCACTATCTCATGTTCAATTACAGCTTTTAAGCGATTTTCACTAAACTCTACCCCGTCTTTAAGCAATATCGAACCACTTTTATTAATAGCAATGTCGGCCGTCTGATTTGAATTGACTTTTATTTTCCATTTGGAAAGCTTGTTTTCTTTTAGAAAATCCTCTAATCTTTTGTTAACTTGCTTAAAATTTAAGATTTTACTTCTGTCTTCTTCTATTGGATTATCTTTTATATAATTGACCGCTTTATCATAAAGAATCTTATCAGCTTTTCCATAAATACGTTCGGAAATACTTTGAAATTCTGGAGAATTAATAGCATCTATCAAATCAAGCACAGCTTTCATTTCTTCTATCTTACGACGATAGAGACGAGCCAACTGATGATCAAATCTAGTGGGCAATGATTTTATCTCCCGACGCAAAGTCTCTAAACCTATCTTTGGTTCTTTGTAAAAAAAACGTGGAGAGATAGTAGGGTTATTTAAAAAATTAAGTTTTTCCTGATCAAGATTGACAGGTTTTACAAAAGACAAAATATTAATTTCTTTATTTAATGCATAAATCTTTTTATCGACATTTTTTATTATTTTTTCTTGTATGTCGGTCTTGTGTTTTTTTCTAATAGCCGGACTCTCTGGAATATGTTTTAAATTTACATCAATCAAAAAACCTTGCAAAAATTTACCAGCGAGAAGTATTTGATATTTTTCATGACGCAAGTCAGCAGTTTTGTAGGGAAACTTGAGACGCTTATCTTTCAATTTTATATCCATAAAATTCTCATCTTTCTCATTTCTTACAAACTCTTGCAAAGATTCGTCAATTAAAACTTCCTGAGCATGAGGATCTATTTTGGCGAGCATGGGATTCAATTTTGTATTCAAAATATCCACATATTCGTACAGACCAACCACAGGACGATCTTCCATCTTTGTTTTCTCTTCTTCACTTTTTTTCTGGATAATACTAGCACCAAACAAACTCTTAGAAATTTCTACACCTTTTTCTGGATTAGAAATTTTCAAATCAACTACTTTTTTCAAACGATTTTTTAGTGGTACTTGATTGGCAATCTGCACACCCAAACCCGCTCTAGCATTAAGCTCTAAAATCTTTGATCCAGAAGTGGTAAGAACCAAATCAACTGCCAAAAAGCCAATCTGACTAGCATGTTGAGCTTGTGATGCCAAAAGTAAAATCTCATCCCAATTTGGCAATTTTATCTCACTAACTCTTTCTCCATTAGGAAGTTTGATAATAAATTTATTGTATTGTACGGCGTGAGTTGCTTTACCCGTTGCAATATCAATACCCACACCCACAGCCCCCAAATGCAAATTAGCCTTACCTTTTGATTCATCAGTTGGCAAACGTAACATAGCAATTACAGGCACGTAATTAAAAACAATAATACGTACATCTGGCAAACCAGAAATTCCCAAATTTTGAAAATATTCATGTGCCAAAAGACGTTCTTCAATAATTATTTCATCTGACAATCCAGAAATTGCGTACTTACCATCCAGAATAGAAAGCATGTGACGAAAAATATCCTGCCAACTATATTCCTGATTATCAATATCTACAAACTTATTATTTCTCTTTTCCACCATCACCAAAATTCCCTCTCCACCATAGCCACGATTTGGTTTGATAACAAAACTATTTGGCAAACCTTTAGGATCAAAATTTTTCAATTCTTGATAATCTTTCAAAACAGCAAAAACTTTTGCCACGCCCAATCCGCGAGAACTCAAATAATTTTTTGTATAGATTTTATTATCAGCAAAACGTTTATTGGCTCGAGAATTATAACGACTAATATAGTCTAGATTACGCGCGTTAATTCCCAAAATTCCACTTGCCTTTTCCCAAAATTTCATAAATATTTATTCTTCAACATGATCTTTAAATAAACTCTTGAAACGTAAGTATTCACCCAAACGCAAGCCAGTAAACTTGGCAAGAACCAAATTCAAAGCCATTGGTACAAAAATTAATTCTGGCCAAGACATTACCAAATTATTGAATGGAGTCCAAATAATAATATAATAAGATAACACTACCACTAGCAAAGTCTCAGACACACCAAAGATTGCCCCACGAAAACCTTCCTCACTCTGAGCAGCTGTCACCTTTTCTGATACATTGGACATGACAAGCATAGGGAAAATTGCCAGTGATAATGAAATTGGAGCGCCAAATATCAATATAAGCCAAATAACTACTAAATAGGACAGGGAAATAAACCCAAGATTCAGAGCCACTTTTGGCAAATACAACAATTCAAATTTGTTCAAAATATACTTAACGATATGACTCGTCAAAACCGCAAACAAAAATGTCAGAAGACCAAACCAAATTCCCAAGATAAAAAATGACGCCACGATCATCACTGGAGTATAAACTCCAAAAGTCTGTAAACCAACAACTTGACGAGCTAATACCACAAAGAAAGTTAAAAAAGGAATAATCAAGATAAGATAAACTGTATTAGCTGACACCCCCTTGGCAGCAAAATAATTCAACAAGTGAGACAAAAACCAGACGGGCGATTTTTTAATTTTTTCATCCACAATAGTAAGCTCTATTCCCCTACTATGTAGGGCTTCTATTGTCTGCGAATAATCTTTTTCTTGAAACAAAGGGCTCAAAGCCTCTTCACGAGTAAGCAAAATGAACTCTGGCTGTACAATCTTGTAAACCTGATAAGAAATATTTTGAGCTACATCCATACTACTATCAGTCACTTTTACAAAAAACTTCTTGCGTAATATATCTTTTTCCTCTTGATTAAGTTCTTGAAAATAACGTGCAAAAGACTGAATACCCAAAGACGAACGCGTATAAAAAATTACCAAATCAGAATCTTTTATATAACTTGTTAGATCTCCCAATTCCTGTACAATTTTTTCTTCTGTCACAAAACCACCATCTTCGGACAATGTAGATAATATTTTCAAATCAACCGTATTTTCTGTAGCTTGTTCGTTTATAAGTTTTAGCTCTTCACTCTTGTCTTCATCTGTAATAAGTAAGGCTTTTTTATCATAAACCAAAATATCTTTTTCCAACTCTACCAAATCACTACCCTGGCTAAGTTTTAATTTTATAGTATAGAGACCAGTTTTATTATATTGATGAACCACTTCTTCACCTACATCAAAATACCCGTCACCAAAATCCCAAGCATAAACTGGAATATTATCTAATAATAAATCTGACTCACTAGCATCGAAAATAATTTTTTTGCCCACACGTACAGAATCCTCTGACAAAACTCTTACCTCAAGCACTGGCTCTTCCTTCACTTCATCCACCTGAGCCGACACTACCAAAGGGGCTAACAACAAAATGGACAATACTACTATTATCGTCTTTTTATACATATTTTTTAAATTATTCATTATGGCTATATCTTAACATTTTCTAGGATTTTTTTCAAACAAAAAACCACCAGGATATATGGTGGTTTTTTGATTGTAATGCAGGTGCGGTAGGAATCTCCGACCAAGTCGGATGGGCCTCGGGCCCAGAACCCATTCGTTTAAACAACAAATCCCATTTAAATTTGCAGGCGTGGAGGGAATCGAACCCCCGTCATAGGTTTTGGAGACCCATGTGTTACCACTACACCACACGCCCATTTTGAAAAAATAATCCCCAGATTTTGTTTCACTTCGCCAGGGTAAACTATATTTTACCATCAATGACGAAATAATTCAAAAACTGGGGATTATTAAAAAATTTTACTTAGTCTCTTTATGTGATGTATGTTTCTTACAGAACTTACAATATTTATTCAATTCAAGTCTATCCTTTAGGATTTTCTTGTTTTTATGTGTAAAATAGTTAGTTCTCTTACACTCTGTACACTGCATTTTTATCATGTTATCTCGTTCTTTTGAAGCCATATTATTATAATTTTTAACTTATTAAGTTGGGTAAATAATACACTATTTAGATAATTATGTCAAGCTACGCTAGTGGATAATGGCTATATTGACACCAAAAAGCCTCTGTGTTATACTTTTCCCAGCAAAATAATAATAAATGCCATCTTAGCTCAGTTGGTAGAGCGCAGCCATGGTAAGGCTGAGGTCTCGGGTCCGATCCCCGAAGATGGCTCCAAAAATCACCCCATTGGAGGTGATTTTTCTTTGCTTTTACACAATTTCTAATTTAGAATAGAAATAATAAAAAAGGAAGTAAAAACACAACAGACATTATTACCACTGTAGCCCAACCAAGTTTTTTTCTATCTTCCACAAAAAAGTAAGCTACCAAGCCAATTGGCCCTACTAATAACAACAACACCAACCACAAAGCTCTGCCTTCCTTTAAATCTTTTCTAACAATTGCTCCATACAAAGCAATACACCAAAACACAAATAAAAATATTCCCGCTATTGGAAACAATGCAATTTTAAAGATACTCAAAGAAATCATCGCCGCAGTTTTTGTACCCAATTGAATACCTGACTCGGTATTTTCTACTGCCACTAAACCAAATTGGGTGTTAACTGGTTGAGCCGTGACACCAGTCTCAACAGCTTGTGCTAATTTTAACATAACAAAAAACTTAAAAATAAAACCCACTTTTTAAAATACAATTACCCTTTCTTCGTATAGACAAGCTGTGTTGGATAAGTAAACTCAACCCCCTCCTTTAAAAAAGGGGGGGGGTTGGGGGGGGTTGATTAAATCTACTATTTTTATAGACTGAAGATTTCTTTATCACACCCACCCTTTTGGAAAAGTTCTGCTGCTCCAAATACATCGGCACTACTTAAAGCAGTTACAAATCCGGCCGTATCAGAACCAACCAAGTGACATGTACTAACTACCCCAGCAAAAGCTCCATACTGAGCTTGAGCAACTACTTCATACTCATCTAATTGATCAGCTGTCATTACACCGTCTGCCAAAGTGTTCTCCCTATATTCATCTGTATATTTTCCACTAGCACTATTAACCAAAACACTTAATTCACATTTGCCATTAGATTCTCCTTTATTCTCTATTGTGTAATTATAATTTAAATCAATAGCCTCCATAGCTACAATACTGAGAGTAGTATTTACTTTAGCTAACTGACACCCTTCTGCTAGAACATTAAAACAAGCAACATCTGTACCACAATCTTTTGTACCGCTCTCAACTGATACCTCTGATTCTGGTATTGGGTCTGGTTCAACCTCTTTTTTAACTTCTGAAACTGTCACACTGGCCTTATCATATGACAAGTAATCAACATTTTGTATAACATATGGAGCGTCATCCAAAGTAATGCCAGCGCAATCTTTTTTCATTTCTTTACCAACAGTATCACAATCATAAATATACACCTCATAAATATAAACGCCAGCCTCTTTGAAAGAATCTCCTAACATATTATAACCATCCTTACCTTGGTAAAAGGGACTCAACACACCGTTAGTTTGGTTACCCTTTATACTGCCTTTGCTAGTAGCATAATGTTTTTCTGTATAACCCTCACGCACAAAAGATGTAATGGCCAAAGCAGTAAATCTCTCACCTGGATAAATAATATCATAATTACCATTTTCTACAACTTCGCCCATTTCATAAGTGTCTTTGTCAAACTTAATGCCTATACTAATCTGTGGAGATAGTGTTTTTGGTTTTGGTTGCTGCACAGAAGAAGGTTTAGCCTGTTTTTGCACTGACTTTTCTACCACCTGTTCTTTTTGCCCCATTTTATCCTCCGCCTGTTCATTGGCAAAACTATAATCTTCAACAGGTTTTGTAGAAGAACAACCAACTCCCAACAACAAAATTATTGCCAATACCCCTCCTAACGAAATTATTTTTCGCATAATTTATATTTAAAAATAAGTTAACTTTTTTTAGTGTATACCAACTGTGTTGGATAAGCAAACTCTATTCCTGCCTTTGCAAAAGCATCAAATATATTTAGATTAACCGCTTGCTTAACGTTCATATACACAGTATAATCCGGTTCTTCCACATAATAGACTATCTCAAAATTTAAGCTAAAATCTCCATAAGTTGCAAAATGACAGCGATCAAATTCTGTCTGATCTACTGCTTCCACGGCTTGCTGAATTAACTCTGGAATTTTTTCCAATTTTTCTTTTGATGTTTCATATGTCACACCCAGAGTAAATAATTCACGACGTCTTTCCATGTGTTTGAAATTTTGCACACGAGCCGTTGTAAGTTCTTTATTTGAAACCACAAGCTCTTCACCCAGTAAAGTTCTGATACGAGTAGTCTTCATCCCAATTCTCTCCACTGTACCGTTATCTGTACCTATCATAATATAATCTCCGACTTGAAATGGCTTATCTATAAAAATAGAAAAACTGGAAAATAAATCTGACAAAACATTTTGCAAAGCCAAGGCTACAGCAATACCACCAATACCAAGCGAAGCCACGAGAGATGTGATATTGATACCCAAATTTGAAAAAATCATCAGCAAGGCTATCACCCACAAACCTATCTTTGCCAAAAGTTTCAAGATTCTCATCATGGATTGTGATTGTTCATTATCCCCTTCTTCTTGCTTTTGTGATTGGCGATACATCCAATAATCCAAAATCTTTTCCAAAGCCCTCACCACTTCAAAAACAACTACAACCACCAACAATACGTAAAATACCTGATCTACTATGCCATCTATATTAAGATATTTAATTCCAAAATATAATGATAATAGTAAATAAAGAGGTGCCTTAATATTTTGAAAAATTGCAATCGCTGTGTCATCCAAGTCCGTAGAAGTCCTTTTGGCTATCTTTTTCAAACGAGAAATAATCACTACTTGAATAAATTTTAAAATCAATAAGGACAAAACAAACACTCCAAAAGCCAAAGCATAATCCCAAGCAGTATTCCCTGCCCAGACGTATGATTTTAACAAATCAATATAAAATTCCATAAACTAAATATTTAATAATTTAATAAAAGTATTATAGCATTTTTATCATTTTAAGCAAAAAAGCTACCTTTACTAGATAACTTTTTTGAACCCCTCCTTCCTCCTTAGTCGGGTTCATGATTCTTGAGAATCTGTGCGACCACTTCTTCGGCCCTGAGGTTAACCACGCGAAGTCTCTGCCTTTTGCGCTTACCCCTAATAATAAGACCAACAACCAAAAAGACAAAAGGAACAGCAATAAGCACCAGAGCAACGGGAATATCAATATCAGGCATGATATTACTCCTACCACCCTAAGACCTCATCACTCAACCAACCTGATCGAGTGTACACCGACCTATCTTAATAGTAAGTAATTTATGAAACTTTGTCAATACAAAACCCCCAACATAACGTCAGGGGTTTTTTCATTATAGGCTCTAAATTTATTTTCTAAACAACCTATTCATCCAACCAAACAAGCTAAAACCTTTTTGGTCTTCTGCAACTTCCTGTTGTAATTCTTCTGTAACTACCTCCATCAAACTAATTTGTTCATCAAGAGCTTCTTGATCTACAGAACTAACTTCCTCACTTAAGTTTTTCAATTCTTCCAATTTTTCATTATGCATTTCCAATCTTTCTTCTACTTCTTTGAGTTGACCATAATTTGAACCAATGAAAAATCTAGTAAATCTGCTTCTATTTTTAGCTTGTTTCAAAGAATCTTCTGCTTCTTCTTGCAAACGATTTTGTTCTTGAGCAATAGTTCTAATTTGTTCTCCAACTCCACCATTTCTCTCGGCTACATGTACCATAGCTTGAACAGCATTAGCCACTTGACTACGTCTTTGTACGGCTCTTTCGTTTGGTTCACCTTGCCCAACTTGAGCTTGTTCAGCCTTACCATAAAGCATTGGCTCAGCTAATCCTGTGCCAGCCTCATGTTCCATTTCACGTACTTGTTTCATTTCTCCACTACCATCTTGGGCACGTTCTCTTATCAATTTTGGTTCTACTACATCAGCCTTCACCTCTTCTGCATCTACACTCACAGTCTCTATTTCCACTTCTCCTACTTCCCCACCTTCATATTCAACTTCTACCAAGCCCAAACCAGTACCAGGTTCGTGAACACCTTTTTGTTCTTGGTTGGCCAAAGCTACTGCTGGCAATAACAAAGCTACTGCAAACATGATGAATAAAAATTTTATCCTACTCATATATCTTAAATTAAGAATAAATAAACAATATTTATATTATACTAGAAAATTAAATAAATAACCAATTATAATAATCCCTATAGTCACTACTCCAAAAAAAGTCAAGAGTAAAGGTAGACGCAAGACTCGCTTTAACATAAAAGCCTCTGGTAAAGATAGACCAACTATGGCCATCATAAAGGACAATGCCGTTCCCAGAGCCACCCCTTTGACAACTAGAGCCTGTATAACAGGAATAACCCCACTAGCATTGGAATATAGAGGAACAGCTAATATAACGGCTAGGGGCACGGCAAAAAAGCCAGCTTTTACTAGATAAACTTCAAAAAAACCAACCGGTACAAATCCATGAATAACAGCACCGATACCAACACCAATGACAAGATACAAAGCTACCTTATAAACAATATCAAAAGCTTCTTTAGAAATTTTCTTCAAAACTTGTGTAGAACTAGGCTGACTTTTTTTACAATCACAACAGCACTTCTCTTTTTCTTCTTCTAAATCAATAATATATTTTTCCATTTTCATTTTTCCCAAAATAAAACCACCAACCACACCAACCAAAATACCGGCAGCAATATATAATAAAGTAATCTTGAGACCAAACAAACCAATAAATAAACCAATAGCAATTTCATTGATTAGGGGTGAAGTAATGAGAAAAGTAAAAACTACTCCCAAAGGAATCTTTGCTTGCAAAAAACTAATGAAAAGTGGAATAGATGAGCACGAACAAAATGGAGTCAAAGCTCCAAAACTAGCTGACAAGAAATAATCTAATCCATAAAATTTTCTACTTAACAAAAAATTTCTAAACTTTGTTACTGGGATATAATGCCTTACCAGACTCATTATATGAGTGACGACAATAAGTAAAATAAAAATTTTCAAAATATCGTAAACAAAAAAATTAAGAGCCTCTGACAATAAGGTTCCATGAGTTAGGTTAAAAATATTGTAAATTAACCAGTCAGCAAATTTTTGTAAGGGGTAAAATATATCCATAAATTTACTTTATGATAACATAATTTAAGGGATAAAAAAACAACCCGCCAAATTGACGAGTTATTTTGTACTGTGTGTCTCGTAATATGTAATTTGGATTATTCAATCTGCATAACACTCAACACTACCATAGTCTTTTCTCCATCTTCATCTATAGAAATAGAAATATTTAAATCTTCATTATCTTTATTGGCCACAAACATTTGCGCTTCTCCCAAAGCCATGTTGGCAGTTATAGTCCAACCTTCTTCTACTAATTTTTCTTCATACAAAGTTTTTGTCTCAGCTATGGTTTTGTCAGTTGTAATAGCCAGACTAGTCCCAGCACCTACAACATTTTTCATAACAGAAACAACTTCACCTTCCACTACATAAATATCTTCTGGAAAATCAGCTGGTATAGATACATCTTCACCTACTTCCAAACTCACACCATCTACTGTCTCAACTTTTAAAGAACCGTCTTCCATATCTACACTTGCTTGTCCACCCATAGCATCTTCTAAATTATTTTCCATAATTTTTTCAGCTGCACTTTGCCCACAACCAGTAGTAACAAGAACTAGTAAAAGTAGAATTCCCCCAATTTTGTATGCTTTTTGCATATATTTTTAAATTAAATATGTTAATTAATACCAGTATTTTAGCACCTATATAATATTCTAGCAAATTAAAAAGCCTCTCTATTGAGAGACTTTTTCAACATCATTTCCTACTTATAAAAATAAAAAATGATGAAGGGACGGACGTTTGTGCTGCGCGATGAGATGGGACTGAAGCCCGTTGCGCACGTCCTTGTGTGTTTATCAGCGTGTTCGAATATCACCGCCAACAGGTCGAGAACGATTGAAGATTCCAGCATTGCGAGGACCCTCTCTATACCCACGCATCACTTTATCTCTACGACACTGAGCAGAGTACTCGTCGAGTTCAGCATTTGCCTTCTCAGTCTTGACTTTCTTCTTCTCCTCGTCGGTAGGGCGACGCATCACGAATTTGTGACACTGCAACGCGGTGTTGTCCTTCTTAAACACCCAGTAATAGCGCCCCATGTAATTGAAGAGATGATCGAAAAATCTCCTCCAGAGGGTCGGGTCACTCTCCAGGATGGTAAGAACACACCCCTTCAGACTCTTGGTCTGAACACCACCCTTCTCGTTCTTGTCGAGCCATCTGGAGAAGTAAGCAGCTGACTTCTCTGTCGGAAAGTGCAGCTCTGTCGGTTTAGTCATGATTCCTCCTATAGACCCGCAGGCCTGAATCCAAGTACAATTTTGTCCGTCCAGTTTAAATATAAATATAGCTAAACTAGGTGGGCAATATTCCCACCTTATCATTTTGATCTCTTTCTGTCAACGAAGAAATTTACTTTTGACACTTGAGGCAATAAACCGTTCCCCTACCAACCACAACAGTTCTTTTCAAAATATCTTTACATTTCACACACTTTTCTCCACCTCGTCCATAAACCTTAAGAAAATTCCCAAAATAACCACTATTACCTTCGCTATCTTTATAATCATTAAACGTGGTACCACGCATTTCTATAGCTTTGTTGATTACTTTTTCTATGGCCTTGTGCAATTTTTTAACTTGCAAACCTGTCAACTTATTAACTGGTTTAGCAGGCCTTACTTCTGCCAAAAAACAAGATTCATCTGCATAAATATTTCCAATCCCTGCAAGTAATTTTTGATTGAGTAAAACTGCTTTTATACTTGTTCTTCTGTTTGATAAAGCTTTCTTAAAATTTTCCAAAGTAAAATCTGGTTGTAGTGGCTCTATACCAAAATTACTTTTTATCTTATCTAGTTCTTCCTGCCCCACAATATTTACATAACCAAAACGACGTACATCATTAAAATACAGATTTCCACCACTGGCAAGTTCAAAACTGACTCTGGTAAATTTATTTGGCACTTCATCTATCCGCGGCTCTGGATGTCCACCGGCAATTATTTTCTTTCCATTTTTGTAAATCAACTGCCCTGTCATTTTGAGATGGACAAGTAAATATTTTTTATTATCCAATACAAAAATTATTAACTTACCAACTCTATCAATATCTACGAATTTTTTACCAATCAAATATTTTTTAAAAGCTGGGTGACTTTTGTTCACTTTTGCTTTACCCGACACAAAAACAGACTTTATTTTTTTATTCAAAATCTTTTTCCGTAAATCTTGCCTAATTGTCTCTACTTCTGGAAGTTCTGGCATACAATTCTGAATACACGACTTAAGTCGAGATGAAGAATCCCGTCACAAATGAATAAAATATTATAAAATTACTTACCCTGCCTTCCCAACTTTTCTACCTTCTGTAAAATCTTATTTATGTTTTTATCGTCTCTTACTCTCACTTTATCAATTCTTGTCACTCGCACCGGTGAAACTCCACAAAAATTTAAAATACTACGCTTCATTATTTTTATTCCAGCACGACAAAGAACCAAGCTATCAAAAATCTTTGGACCATCCATAGTCATAATAAGACGAGCACTTTTGCCTTTCAAAAGTCTATCCCACAAAGGTGAATCTTTGTGATACTTAAAACCAAAACCCGGCAAAAAAGTTCTGTCTACAAAACCTTTTAGTAAAGCTGGAAAACTTCCCCACCAAATAGGATAAACAAAAACTAAATGATCAGCCCATTTTATATCTTCTTGTACACGAACGAGATCTGGCTCAAGCTCTTGTCTTTCTTTGTAACCTTTATGAAGTATTGGATCAAAACTAAGTTCTCCCAAATCAACTTCTTTAATATCATGTCCTGCCTTTTTAGCACCTTTGGTATAGCTTTCTGCCAATTTTCCCCCTAAACTATCTTTGTAGGGATGTCCCAAAATCACTAGTATCTTTTTAGATTCCATATTTTTTTAATTTAAGTGACTCCATTATAAACAAAAAACCAACTTTTTACAAAGTTAATTTTAGTGGGCCGGGGAAGATTCCCAGCCCTAGGCTGGTGGGCCTTGGGCCCAGAACCTCTTAGCTGTATTCCTTAATAGATATTTTATTCTCTCTCTACCTTTACCAGTTTTTAAAAACAATTCCTCAGACACAGCATCTTCCTTATTTAAAAAGGCTTGATAATAAATCAAAACCCAAGGTAACCCCCTACTCGTAAAAGGTACTTTACCTTTATTATGCTCTTCCATTCTATTTTTTAAATTATCTGTCCTACCGATATATTTCTTATTCAATTTTGCACTATAAAGTATATAAACATAATACATAGTTTATACATTATAAACAAAAAACCAACTTTTTACAAAGTTAGTTTTAGTGGGCCGGGGAGGATTCGAACCTCCGAAGGCGGAGCCAGCAGATTTACAGTCTGCCCCCTTTGACCGCTCGGGAACCGACCCATGGTCAAGTTCTTAAAGTTCTAAAGTAAAAAGTTAAAAGAATTCTTTATAAACTTTCAACTTTATAAACTTTTAAACTATCTCCGAGCCAACTCGGGGGTTCGAACCCCGGACCTACGGTTTACAAAACCGTTGCTCTACCAGCTGAGCTAAGTTGGCATTATATTCTATTCTTTAAAAAACCTCTCCCAAAACCAGTCTTAAAATATTTTTCTCTCTTAAGTGCTTTGTCTTTATCATTACAAGCTTCGTAGTAAACCAATTTAAAAGGTACTCTGTTTTTTGTTGATTTTACTAAACCATTATTATGTTCATCGAATCTGCGTTTTAAATTATCAGTAAAACCAATATATAATTTACCATCTCTTTTACTCTCTAAAACGTAAGTATAAAACATAAATAAAGTCCGTAAAAAGCTGAGCCCGTCCGCCAACGGCTTGAGCCGTAGGCGATTGCCGGGCGGGCTAAGTTGGCATTATTCTATCTCTTCTATTTTTGATTTTAAAACTTCAAGTTTTTGATTATCTGGATTGACCATGCGAAGCTTATTATAGGCTTCTTCTGCTGTTTTTTTGTTTCTACATAATACACTAATTTCCACCATCTTGTCAAGGTATTTTGGATTTTGTGGTTCTAATTCAACCGCCTGGCTTACTGCCTCAAGAGCAGCCTCATATTTTTCTATCTTAGATAATAAATCAGCAATTCTAATAAATCTGGTTGGATTGTCTTGATCGAGTAACATACTTTGTTGATAATAATCAACAGCTTTTTCAATATCATTTTTATCTTCTTCTATCTCTCCTAAAGTCACCAAAGCAGATATATTTTCTTTATCTAGTTGCAAAACAAACTGTAAAGTTTCAATAGCTTCATCTTTTTGATCTTGTTTGAAATATACTTTGCCAAGACCAAGATAAGCTTCAATATTTTTTCCATCAATTCTAATTGCTTCTATATATTTTCTCTCAGCACTATCCCAATCAAACTGTTCAAAAGAATACTTAGCTTCTTGTAGTAAAACTTTTAGACTTTCCTGACGAGCAGGTTCTGAAGCTTTTACAGCTTTTTCTTTTTTGATAGTCTTTCTTTCTATTTCTCCCACGTACTGTCTAAATTTTAATTGAATTTCTTTAAATTTTTGGATTATTGGTACTAACAATCTCCTAGTTTTTTCCCCACCTTTTTTAGAGCCTTCTTCTGCTCGTCTTTTAAAATATTCATCTTTTTTCTTTTCTGTTTTTACTTCAGAAATTGAATCCACATCGAGCAACGTCAATTGCGGAAATTTGCGAATTATAATATATATTATAACTGCTAAAGATAATATTATTAAAACAAATGGAGTAATACTATACATAAAGTCCTAATTTACGAATTTTTTCCTAATCTACTAATATCCTAATTTGACTAATCTGTAGATTCGGATATTCGTTACATTCGAATGAACATTTGTAGATTCGGATTAATTATTTTCAACCGCATGGATTAATGAAACGAAACTTTCTAGCTTTGAAGAGGCCCCTCCGACTAAGACACCATCAATCATTTCTTGCGAGACATATAATACCACATTTTCTGTCTTTACACTACCACCATAGAGCACTGGGATATTTATATCTGTATAATTTTTCAATTCTTGTTTTATCCAACCTTGTACACTATTAGCCTCATCAGGATGACAAGCATTGCCTGTGCCAATCGCCCAGACAGGTTCATAAGCAACCATTACTTTTCCTTCCTCAACATCAAGACCTTCAAAAGCTTTCATCAATTGTTTTTTCAAACGATAATCACGTTTGCCAGCATTCTTATCTTCCTCTGTCTCACCAATACATACTACTGGTATCAAACCTGTTTCCAAACAAGCTTCTATTTTTTTTCTGACAGCATCATTATTTTCTCCAAAGATATGACGCCTCTCTGAATGACCAACCAAAGTATACTGACAACCAACATCTTTGTACATCTGAGTAGAAACTGCTCCAGTATAAGCACCTTTTGGGGTATAGTTAACATTTTGAGCCCCAACTGCAAAATCACTATCCTGCATAGACATAGCCACTTCGCGAACTGCCAAAGTGGATGGAAAAACTGCCAAATTTACTTTTTCTGTATCAAACTTTTCAGAAACCAAGCCATTAGCCAAAATCATAGTCTCATCAAAATCTAGATACATTTTCCAATTTCCAAAGACGTGGATTTTGTTTTGTAAATTCATATAATTAATTTTAACATTCAAATTACGAATCTGTACGAATTTTCGAAATTCGAAAATTCGTACCACAAAGTGGTTTTCGCAATTAGAATGTAATTTTTAAAAAACTATTTTTTCTTCATCTACCTGGCCAATTATAGCCACTTTCATTTTATTCCATTTAAATATTTGTTTGGCGACACGCATAATATCTTCATTTGTAACTTTATCAATTTCTGCTAATTTTTCCTCTGGTGTTTTTAGTTCCTCAGCAAAAAGCATTTGACTAGCATAAAAACTAGCTTGGGCACTAGAATCCTCAAAAGACAAAGTTAGCCCACCTCGAATATGCGTTTTAGCATCTTTGAGCTCTCTGGTTGTGACACCTTTTTTAATTAATTTTTCAACCTCATTTTTTACAATCTTTACAGCTTTATTTATATTTTTTGCTTCCAAACCTACACGGACATAAACATAACCAGCGTCTCTATATCTATCACTCCCACTTCTTACCATATAAGCTAGCCCACGTCTCTCCCTTATCTCTATAAAAAGTCTAGAGCTCATGGATCCACCAAAAATTGTATTGAGAACACTAACGGTAGAATTTCTTTTGTCATTATGTTTAAAACTAGGAAACCCAAGCATCAGCTGTACCTGATCAGTTTCTTTCTTTTCTATCTTCAATTTCTCTGAACCAATTTTGTACTCTTTAAAATTTTTATTAATTTTCCCTTTATTTTCTTCTGAACCAAAATATTGTTCAAGTAATTTTTCTGTACTTTCATCCACATTCCCTGCTACCACAATTGTCATATTTTGTGGTTGGTAATATTTATCTCTAAAAGCTAAAACATCATTACGTTTATAACTTAGAACATGTTTTTCTGTCCCCGCGATATCCCTTCCCAAAGGAGAACCAGAATAAAACAAATCTTCAAAAATATTACTAATATTCATGAGTGGATTGTCCTTGTACATTCTAATTTCTTCAACAATCGGACCTTTCTCACGTTCCATTTCCTTAGCGTCAAATTTTGAATTGAAAAGCATGTCAGCCAAAATATCTACCGCCGTCTTAGTAAACTTTTTATCTACTTTTATATAATAACCTGTGTATTCTTTACTCGTAAAAGCATTATAATCTGCTCCCAACCTATCTATCTCTCGAGTCAAAGCCAAAGTATTGGGACGTTTCTTTGTACCTTTGAACATTAAGTGCTCTATATAGTGAGACACACCAGCAAGTTTTTCTGGTTCATAGCGAGAGCCCACTGGATACATTACCAAAACTGTCACAGATTTTGTATCTGCCAGGGGTACGAGCATCACATTAACTTTATTTTTTAGTTTATATTTTTTATACATAATTTATTTATGTTCAAACCTTTCTAACTCTTTTATTTGCGGTAATATTCTTTTCAATTCTTCTTCTTGCACTTGAAGAAGCCTAGTGGTAATACTATTTAATTTAGGTTCTTGACCTTCATATTTTATACTGCCATCTTCTTCTATACGATACTCAACGCTAGGAGGAATAATAGAATTAAGAATGGTCATTATTTTTTCTAATTTCCCTCTCAAATCATTAAGTTGTAGTTCTCTAGACTCATTCATTCTCTCTACTGATGGACTACTGCCAACTGCTGACATATATATAAAAATTAATAATTAATATCTAATTTATTTAAAAATCAAATTTACCTGTAAAAAACTCTTTTAAATCACTGATCTTGATTCTACTCTGCTCCATGGTGTCGCGATCACGAACTGTAACAGACTGATCTTCCAGACTCTCAAAGTCCACTGTAATACAATATGGCGTACCAATCTCATCCTGACGACGATAACGCTTTCCAATACTTCCAGTCTGGTCATATTGAGTCATATTATCTTTACGAAGTTCAGTTTGAATTTCATCAGCCAATTTTTGCAAAGGTTCTTTTTTGGAAAGTGGTAAAATCGCTATTTTAATCGGAGCCAAAGCTTTGTGCAAACGAAGTACTACTTCTGTCTCATGCTTGCCGTCTTTGTCACCGCTTCTATTTTCTACTTCTTCATAAGCATCGAGAAAAAAAGCTAGGGTAGCACGGTCTGCCCCGTCTGATGTTTCAATGACGTGGGGAATAAACTTCTCATTTTTTTCTTGGTCATGATACTGCAATTTTTCTCCACTATATTCACTATGACGAGACAAATCCCAATTTCCTCTATCATGCACACCAGCCAGCTCTTTAAATCCCATATCAGGATAATTATACTCTATATCAAAAGCAGCCTCGGCATAATGAGCTAGTTCATCTTTTTCATGTTCACGAAAACGAAGATTTTCTTTTTTGATACCAAGATTTAGATACCAATCTCTTCTACTTTCTTCCCATTTTTTAAATAATTCTTTTTTATTTTCTTCACGCACAAAGTATTGCATTTCCATTTGTTCAAACTCACGCGTACGGAAAGTAAAATGTCCTGGAGTAATTTCATTTCTAAAAGCCTTGCCAACCTGAGCAATACCAAATGGAAGCTTCATGCGCATACTCTGTTGCACATTTAAAAAGTTGGTAAAAATACCCTGACAAGTTTCTGGACGAAGATAAATCTCACTCGCCTCTTCTTCTACTGCACCCATCTGGGTTTTGAACATCAAGTTAAATTTACGAACGTCAGTCAAATCCCCACCACAATCGGGACATTTTATATCATTTTCAGACATGGCACTTGGATTAAAATTTGGCTTGATACCTTTAGCTTCGAGCAAATGATCTGCACGCCAACGTTTTTTACAACTTTTGCAATCAACCAAAGGATCAGTAAAACCAGCCAAATGACCAGAGGCTTCCCAAACACGTGGATGCATCAAGATTGATGAATCAATACCAACCACATCATTTCTATCCTGTATCATAGCTTTTCTCCAGGCTTTTTTGACATTGTTTTTTAGCTCTACCCCAAGTGGACCATAATCATAACAAGAAGACAGACCACCATAAATTTCACTAGATTGAAATATAAAACCACGGCGCTTGGCCAAAGAGACTATTTTTTCCATTTTATCTTGCATATGTTTTAATTATTAATGCTGAGCGACTCTGAGTGAACGAAGTGAATCGAACGAGGAGTCGAAGTATCCCGTTGTATAACATATAAACCACGGGATCCTTCCTGCCCGCAATGCTAGACTGCGTCAGCAAAGCTTTGCAGGCGGGCACCTCTTTTAGGGCTCAGGATATGATTGATTATAACACTTATTTATTAATAAAAAAAGACCAAAAACATGGTCTTAGGATCCCATACACAACCTCTTTAGCAAGCTCATCCGAAGGGACGGCATGCCATCCGAAGCTTTAGCGTAGGATGGTTCCACCTAAGTTGCCTGACTGGATTGTCAGACCACTTTCATATATTTATACCGGCTCCACGACTGCCAAATCGCTTCTTAGCTAGTAAATGGATTATAGTATTTTAGGGTGGGTTTGTCAAGGATACGGACTTGCAATATTTAGAAGTTCGTTGTTATAATATAAATATTCTAATATATCTTTTATAAAAAATTATGAAAAATCTAACCAATCAAATTAAAAAAGGACTCGAAAATGATTTATATTTTCTTTCACTTTTTGTAGCTCTAACATTGCCAGATATTTGTGGGGCTATTGACTCTAAAGATGGCAAAGCAAACGGAGAAAAATACAAAAATTGGTTCGATAAACATATTAAAAAAAGTGCTCTTTCTGGTATAGATTGCTACAAATTTCGTTGTTCATTATTACATCAAGGCAGCTCTCAACACCCTGAAAGTAATTATTCAAGAGTACTTTTTGTAGAACCTTCGGCGACTCCTAACATCTTCCACAATAATATTATGAACAATGCATTGAACATTGATGTAAGTATATTTTGCCAAGATATCATAGATGGGGTAAATCTGTGGTTAAAAGAAGTTGAGGATACCGAATTATTTAAAAAAAATTATAATAAATTCATGAGACGCTACCCAAAAGGTCTCGAACCTTACATAGTAGGTATTCCTATAATTAGCTAAATTTATAATAACACTTCAAATAAAACCCCACTCTAAAGTGGGGTTTTGTTATTCTTTATTCGTTAGATAGTATTTATCTCTTTCTCTTTATCTTCACCAACAACTTTTATCTTTTCATTATAATCTTTTACCATTTTTTCTAATTCATCTTGAAGTCTATATCTCTCGTCTTCGGAAATTGTTTTATCTTTTTCTTGTCTTTGGATTTGCTCTCTAACATCTTCACGAATTTTTCTAATAGCCACACGAGCATCTTCCAGTTTTTTGTGTAAGACTTTTATTAAATCTTGTCTGCGTTCTAGACTCAATTCTGGTAGATTTAGACGGATAAGTTTTCCATCATTGACAGGGCTAATACCAATATCAGAATTACTAATAGCTCTTTCGATTGCCAATACAAGCCCCTTATCCCAAGGCTCCACAGCAATTGTTTTGGCATCTTGGACAGAGATAGAAGCAGTGGCTTTTAGGGGTTGTTTGCTACCATAGGCCTCTACCATGATATCTTCTACCAAAGCAGGAGTAGCTCTACCGGTACGCAAACTAGTGATCTCATGTTTTAGATGTTCTATGGCTTTGCTAAAATTCGCTTTATAGTCGTTTACTATGGACATAGATTTTAGGTATTAGGTTATAGGTTTAATAAGTAGTAAAGTGGTTGAGTAGTTAGGTAGTTAGGTGTTTAGGAGGTCGGTACAGTAAAACCAGCATAGACCCACTCTGGATGATCTGGGTGTACTCTAAGTAAGGCTGGAATCTGGGCAGTTGGCAATTTCTTAGTTTCCCAATTTATTCCCCCGTCAATACTACGATAAAAAGTAGAACGACTACCAATTGTTGCGGTGTAATAAATATTGTTATGATCTTTGGTATCAATCGCAAAACCATAAATATCTGCACTACCAGGAGGAGTAATCAAGTCATAAGCTGACCATGAGTCTCCAGCTGTCTCTGAAACCAAAATTCCATAAGTAGATACCCAATAAATTCTATTGGCATCATCTGGATCTATAAAATGACGGCGATAAGTAGAGGAACCTGAAAAGTCACTCATCTTATCTTTTAGATTTACCCAAGTAGACCCCGCATCGTAAGAACGATAAATACCATTGGTACGGGTAATGATATACATTAATCTAGTATTTTTTGGATGAGTAATAATATCGGTAATATTTGTTTTAAATCTATTCAAGATACTCCAACTATTGCTACTGTCAAAACTCTGCAAAACATCTCCATTGCTCTCAGCTGCAAAAATCTTGTAAGGACTGGTCTGACTAAAAGCCAAAGAAACTGTTCTGATACCAGAGCGTGATTCACGATATACTTCAGTCCAATTTCGAGAACAATCATCAGTACGATAAATTCTACTACCAGTACTAGCGTAAATTGTACACTTATTGGTAGGATGAATAGTCACGTCATAAATAAAGCCGGTAGACAGAGCACCTTCGGCATGTTGCCAAGTCTTACCATCATCATAAGTATAAAACAAGCCATTGGCGCGAGTAGCCAAGTACATTGCTTTGGTATCGCTTGGATCCTCTATTAATTT
>CAZRUM010000006.1:0-9079 GCA_964603435.1 uncultured Gammaproteobacteria bacterium
TCTCTATTTATACATAAATATAGATAGGGAAGGTGCCGCGCTTGAGTCAAAGACTGTGGCGGCGAAGGAGCGAGGTAGATGACAAAGAACGACAGGTCATGACCAGCGACTTGAGCTGCGCACAGCAGCTAGGCGATGGCCATGAGTATGTGGGACGCGTGGATGAACACCACGTTGGGCGTCGTCCACACGTTGACCCCGCTGTTGGTGGCGCCCGTGTAGATGAGGCTCAGATGAACCCCTCTGGACACAGTGACCCCGTGTTCGAGGCGAGCGGTAGAACGAGAAGTCGGGATACTGGTGATGTTGGCCTGAACGATGCTTGAGAGGTGTGACTCACCGAGAAGTCGGCTCAGCTCGTCACCCTCGACGACAGCCACGTTGGGCGTCAACCGCGTGGAAGACCCCCTGTGCATGGTATTGCTCTCGAAGGTCGCAGAGTTCATGATCGGGCTCTGATTGCCCATGAGGAACGCGGTGTCCATCAGAATTTTCCGCGTTGTGACCTCAGAGTCTTTCACGATAGCCACGTTCTGCGGCCCGAACAAGAACTCTATCGCCACCTGGGGAACTTCCCACAGGAAAAGCGCCAGATTCTTCATTAGCGGCTCATGGATGAGCGCCTGGAGCATACCCTGCTCGAGAGAGGGCTGACGCAGTGGAGGCTCGACGAGCGCGACGTCCATCTCGAAGATGATGTTAAGACCCAGGAACCTCGGCGTCTCGGTCGACGGTAATGCGCTTCCATCGAGAGAGGCCGTCTCGCTGCCGTTCAAGGGCGCTTTATCGGGGAAGCCCTCCTTGGACTTCAGCACCTTGTCAAGTGGCGGTGAGCGCATGGGCATCAGGCTCTGATGCAGCGATGACTCCTCGAATCGGCGTCGCTGCATCATAGCGGTGACGGCCACGAAGGTGTCGTGGTCGTCCAGGTTGGCGACGTCGAGGGTCGAAAAGACGTCAGTGTTGTCGAGGAGGAGTGCCGGGTGTGAGGAAGAGATATTCCCCGGTCCCGCGCGCTCGAACTGTCCGCCCGTCATAAGGGCAGACGCCGTCTTTGGCACAGCCACGAGCAGAAGGCTCGTGACAGCCAGGGTGAGGATGCACTTACGCATCCGCACCTCCTTTCCGACCCGAAGGTCATTGGAAAGAACTTTCATCAAACCTCTAAGCCAATCTTAGAGATCACTCGAGTTCCAACTAGAACTCCTTAAAACGCCAGATACTCTCCTTTCCATGTCATTAGCGTCCAAGTGTGATATAAAAAAAGCTTAGAAGAAAGCCATATTCACTTTATCAAAGACAAATAAAAATGTCAAGATAAAAATCGCAGTAGAGACGCACCTTGGTGCGTCTCAAGCCACAGCAAAGACAACAAATAAAAAAATTCCATAAATTATGGAATTTTTTTCATCTTCTAAATACATAAATATTCAAAAGACGGATTGCGCAGCTGTTGCTACGACTTGTACCCTCCCGCCTGTAGGTTATTAACCTACCAAAAGAACGTAACTCTTCCCTGGCGCTTGTCAGCGCAAGGATAACCTGTCTATCCAGAACGTGGCGCCGAACTTGAATCCGACGACACTCGGACCACCATGCACATGGCCAGCAATCACTGAAGGCCCTATAGAAATGAAGTCCGTGATCTTCAACCCCAGCTTGATCCCGACCCCATACATATGTTTCACTTTCTTCCCGCCATACCCAGGGGTCACGGTATAGAGCAGGGCTGGTACCGCCATGGATACCTTCCCATCATCGGTGAGACGTATCACTAGGCCAGGAGAAAAACGAATCCCGACATGGGATGAACCATCGGGAATCTTAACCCCCAACTTCATCCCGAACGAGAGTCCACTCTTGAGCGTCACCGCCCAAACAGAATCGATCGTCGTGCCGGGAGTACCGGCACTCACCTCGGCATCCTCGAAAAGGATGGACAACGTTCGTCCCACATCGATTCCGACGATGAGCTGACGCTGAAAATCCTCCTCGGCCTTGACCTTCCCTGCAAGCAAGAGGGTCGACAAGGTGATAAGAATCACCAACACCACGTACCAAGCTCTGGTGTCAACGAGAACTGCAGCGCGATTAAACATGGACCCCCCCAATTCATGGCCATCTACTTTGGATGACCTGCTATTGTCTGTAATCTATACAAAACTTACCACAAAACAACCAAACTGTCAATAACTTGCTCAAACCTCCAAAAAGTATTAAAATAGACGCACTATGATTATATTCCTCCACGGCTCTGACACCTTCAGAAGTCGCCGACAATTGAAAAAGATGGTAGATAAATTTAAAGTGGACCGTGACCCAGAAGGTCTGAATACTGCTGTTTTGGATTGTACAAAAGAAGAATTACCAAAAGTAATGGAACAAATCCTCGCCATGCCGTTTCTAGCAGAAAAACGTATGGTAGTTTTGGAAAATTTACTCTCAGCTACAAAGAAAGGTGATTTACAAGAAGAAATTCTAAAACGTATAGAAGAAAAAACCCTGCCCGAAGAAAATGTCTATGTATTTTGGGAGAGCGCTGGCAAACCAAAAACAAAAGTTGCCAAAGAATTATTAGCTAGACTTCTAAAAGAAAAATATGCTCAAGAATTTGCTGCGTTGTCTGGTGCCCAACTATCAGCTTGGATTAGCACGGAGGTAAAAGAAAAAGGTGGTGTTATCAGCAATCATGCTCTGCAATTTCTTGTAGGCAATACAGGTTCTGACATGTGGCTGATTAATTCTCTAGTTGAACAACTCTTAGCTTACAGAGATGGAAAAGAAATAATTAGCGAAGATGTAAATCTTTTTGTAGAAGAGCAAAGTGA
This sequence comes from uncultured Gammaproteobacteria bacterium, assembly GCA_964603435.1. Taxonomy (GTDB): domain Bacteria; phylum Patescibacteriota; class Patescibacteriia; order Magasanikbacterales; family UBA922; genus CAZRUM01. Next base: position 2,829 of record CAZRUM010000006.1, read on the forward strand.
TGACAGTATTTTTAATTTGGTCGACGCGATTGTGGCACATCAACCAAAGATTGTTTACAAAATGATTCGTCAACAATATAAAATTGGCAAAGACCCTCACTATGTTTTTACTATGCTTTTACGTCAATTTAGAATACTACTAGAACTGCGTGACATCTACGACAGAGAGGATAATCCAAATAGCAATGCTCTAGCAAAAGAACTTGGTCTCCACCCTTTTGTAGTTAAAAAATCTTTACCCTTCGTAAAAAAATATAATCTAACCGAACTAAAAGACATTCATCGTCAGCTTCTTGATTTTGATATAAAATTAAAAACCGGATCAAATGACCCGGTCTTACTTCTTGATATTTTTGTTGGTGGTCTTTGTGTGGTCTAACTAAATTCTACTTGTTCCACTAGTCTGGCTTTCGTCAGGCTCTTTTTTTATTTTAGACTCTAAACCTAACACCAAACTTTCACAAGCAGAGGCCAAATTAACTTCTCTATTATCTAGATTACTCTTAATCCAAATACTCAACTCTGTTTTAACAGGATAAAGTTTATCTTCCAGTTCATCCTCTCCCAAACCTTCAAACCTCTTTAACATTTCGATTATTTTTCCAACAGCATCATCAACACTAGAAATAAAATCATTAACAAAAGAATACTGATCTCTTAGCTCATCTAGATTAAGCCCACCAAAAGAATCCTCTATTTTGTGAGAATGAGGACTTCCTGCTGCATATCTATCAGAAAATTTTATACAAACCAACTCTTGACCTTCAAAAAGCTGATTTTCTAATTCCCCAACAAAAACATTTGGAACATGATCACCACAAATAATTTTTTTAAAACGAAATTCTACTTCCTCTTGTGTTAATTTTTCATCCATATATTTTTCAAATTAAAAACTCAGGTATTTAACCTGAGTTTATTGTACTTTATATGTTATTTTTTAGCAACTTTCTTTACCAAACGACTTAGTTTTCTGGCAGCAGTGTTTTTTTTGATAACACCTTTTTTAGCTGCTTTGTCCAAAGTCTGTTGAGCTAGACGAAGTTCTTCTTTTGCATCCTTACCAGACTCAATTACCTTATTAGCTACTTTCACAGCTTTTTTGTAAGTATCTTTTATTTTCGTATTTAGCTCTGTTCTTTTCTTAGTTTGACGCAAAGCTTTCTTTGCACTACTAGTATTTGGCATATTTTTTCACTGTAATCCCGAGTGAGCCCGTAGAGGCGACGAGGGATCCCTTTTCAAGGATTTAAAATTAAATATTCGAGAGCATTTTTTCCAAAATTACCTTCGTGTAGGTGCTTAGGAAAGTGCCAGCATTATATATTATCTACTCATCTTTGTCAAGTCTGGGCTTATCAAGAAGTTCCGGCTCTATTACCTTCTCTCCATCAGTAATCCTCACCACATCCTTATCAATTTTACCAAGTTCCTTATAAGCAGTATTATAATGATTTACAGTCGTACTCATACTACCCCCAAGTTTCTTCATATAGTCTTCATATGCCAAAATGTGTTTCCCTAACATTTCCACATTTTTACGAATTTCCTTAGCCCCTTCTTCGATTTTAAAAGCACGCAAACCTTGCAATACTGTTTGCAAATATGCCGCAAAAGTAGTCGGAGACACTATCACAACTTTGCGTTCATTAAAAGCATAATCAATCAAATTGCGAGTATTCACTTTTACTGCCCCAACTTCGTTGACAAGTAAATCATAATAAATGGCTTCACTAGGAATAAACATAAAAGCAAATTCCAAAGTTCCATCTTTTGGTTTTATATATTTTGCAGTTTCATCAATTCTTTTTTTCAAATCATTTTTAAATTCTATTTCCAATTTTTCTCTTTGTTTATCATCTATCACATCTATCAAACGCTGATAATTTTCCAAAGAAAACTTTGCATCTACAGGTATAGTTCCGTCTTTGGTAATAATAAGAGCATCCACTGTATCGCCATCTGGAAATTGATGCTGGAGTTCAAAACTACCTGGAGGCATCATGTTTTCCAAAACCATTTTAAGACCAGCTTCCCCTAGATTGCCACGTTGTTTTTGTGATTTCAAAACTTTTTCCAAATTTGAAAGTTGCTCAGAAAATCCAATCACTTGCTGATTTGTTTTATCAAGACTTGTTAATTTTTCTGTAATATCTGTAATAATTTTACTACTCTGTGCAAATTGAGTCTGGATCGTTTTGTTGATATTAGTTTGATTTTCCCCCATTGCCTTGTGAGTATCAGACATTTTCTGATCCATAGTTTTGTTCAGATCCTGCATTTGTTGCTGGAGCATCATAAACATATTATCCTCGCCCTCTTTTGGTTTACCTTGTTCTTTAAGTTTCTTGTACATCAAAAATAAACCTACGAGAGTAAGAATAAGTAAAATGGTTAGTATTACCAGCAAAAATGTTTCCATAGCTTTTTATCATTATGTGGACGTATTATAGCAGGTCTTTCTAAAACAAAAAAGACCCTAATTTAAGGTTCTTTTTTGTTCTCACTCTGCAGAGAGTTGAGTGCCGAGTTTACGTGACGGCTGCACGGAATGGCCAGTCCATTGTCGCCTGCCCCCTTTCCTTCATGACTAGAGGAAAAAGTCTGTTCAGCGTAGCTTAATGTTCTCGATGAATTCGTCAGTCGTCATGATCTGAGAGAAAACATAGCCCATGCGACCAATGGCCGACTGGTGCGCCTGCTCAGCAGTCTCGTTGCCCATGGCCTGGGAAGCACAGGCATCCGAGAGCACGATGGTGTTGAATCCACGCTGATGAGCACTTCGCACTGTACTCTCGATGCAAATGGGTGTAGTAAGCCCTGCAATCACGAGAGTTGGGCGCTGCAGCCGACACAAAATCCGATCGAGTTTGGTACCAGAAAAAGCATTGAATTCCGTTTTCTTTAGAACGATATCAGATTTATTGAAATCGAACTCACAGTCATGGAAAGCGCTCCATGGCGAATGCTCCGCCATAATATCCCCTATTTGAGGGATAAAATGACTTACATTGCCAACTTCATGAGAGTGATCATAGAAATGACGAGTAGTTATAACCACCCCCTTAAAATGTTTCCATTGGATATTCCAAGCACGAGCTGCCTTACCCATGTTGGCAAGAGCTGCCTCTACTCCCGGCACCTGGACCGGCGCCCCATCGACACCGAAAGCTTTTTGCGGGTCAATAATAAGCATGACCCCATCCATTCTCCGCCAGAGCTGGTAATTGGGTTTGTTAGCCATCTTCTTCTCCACCGGTATTATGACCCTCCGGCCGGGTAGTGAAAAGAGCTGTTGTCAATTTGACAATCAACTTTATCATAAATATATATACAAGTCAAGTACTTTTTAGCTAGAATAAGCTATATTTTAGTCATATATAGTATGATTTTTTTATTAAAATATTGACAATTTTTGCTGTACTTAGTATAATATATTTATCCTAAATATTAGGACAATATGTTAGAACAAAAGTTAATAAAATTAGGATTTAGTAAAAATGAAGTCAAAGTATATTTGGCTTTATTTGAATTGGGCAAAGCTAAAGCTGGAAAAATAATTGAAAGAACTGATCTTCATCGTAACCCAGTTTACCTTGCATTGGAAAGCTTGGAGATACGTAAACTGATTAGCAAAACAACTAAAAAAGGCGTGGCAGAATTTACTGTTAACAATCCAGAACATTTACTAGAAGAAATCGAACAAAAGAAAAAAATAACAACAGAGATTGTAGATGAACTAAAATCTAAACATGAAGACACTCCGCGTGAAATTGTTATTTATGAAGATTTAGAAGGTATAAAAAGAGCCACTCGACAAAACCTAGAATCTACTAAGGGTGAAATTGTTTATGTGTTGGGAGCATCAAAGCACAGCCAGGTCCCGGATCTATCTATGGACTGGCGAAAGTACCATGAAAAAAGAATTAAAAAAGGAATAAAATTCAAAGCAATGTATGGCACGTCTACAGAAGAAAGCAATATCTTTGATAAAAACCAACTACCTCTAACAGATGTAAAATATTTACCTTTACACATAGACCCGCCCTTTTGGTTTAATATTTGCGGGGATACAAGTTCTATTGTTTTTGTCGACAAAAACCCAATTGCTATAAATATAAAAAGTAAGAGGATAGCTGACAATCTAATAAAATATTTTGATTATCTCTGGAGTAATGAAAAATAATTGACAAAATACAAGAAAAAGTCTAAGATGTATTCATTATAAGCCCCTGTAGTTCAATGGATAGAACAAGACACTCCTAACGTCTAGATCTAGGTTCGATTCCTAGCGGGGGCACCAAACAAGAGAAAGGTTCTCCATCCAAAACGGCCCAGCCTTGCCTATACGCCTTGGGCTGTAGGCTGGGATTCCTGGTGGGGTCACAAAGCAAACACAGACAGAGAGGGCCTATGGTCTAGTGGTACGACACGGCATTCGCATTGCCGAAACCCGAGTCCAATTCTCGGTAGGTCCACAAAAGTATACAATATCCTATACAAATATTCCTGAATTCCAAATAATTCAGGTTTTTTATTTAAATTGTTCCCCGTGGAACAATTTTATACACAAAAAGTGGATAACCTCGTGGATAACTCCTAAGAAGTGGGGATTACTTTATAAAACAACTTCTTAAGTTAAAATTAAAAAAAGTTTTCACAAAAACCCAAATTAACCTCATTTCAAAGAAAACTACAAGAATAGGGGAATATGTTCCACAAAGAACATTTTTGATTAAAAATATCACCTTTTTAGACAATTTTAGAATAACTAACCTTATTTAAGCTAAATATAAGCGTCGTACAATTATATTAACTATTTTTTAATAAAAAAGACTACCTACAATGATATAAAAAATATTAGAAACATGCTATACTCAATATATTAACAATTGACCTATATGACAAAAATAAAGTTTCCCTTTATAAAACACGACGAAAAACATCCTGAATTTGAATTTAATCAGATTGATGATAATATTTTTATCGGCACAAATCAATGTTGCCAGACTCATTTTGATGAAAAACTACTTGATCTAGGCATAGAAGTAGACATTTCTCTAGAAGAAGAGCGACTAGACGCACCTTTTGGCGTAAAATTCTTCTTTTGGTTACCAACAAAGGACCACACCCCACCTACACCAGAACAATTGAAGATTGGAGTAGAGATTCTGACTAGTTTCGTAAATAACAACAAAAAAATCTATATTCACTGCCAAAACGGACATGGACGTGCCCCAACTTTGGTAGCTGCATATTATATTTCTTTGGGACTTACAGTTGAAAAATCTATAAAGAAAATACAGCACAAAAGAAAAACTATTCATCTAGAACAAAACCAAATTGATGCTCTAGACACTTTTAAACAAAACAATTAAACTTACACAAAAAAAACGATCTCTACTAGGTCGTTTTTTGTTAGACTATATGATATAATTAGCTTTGTTATGACCAAAGAATATAGAAAGTATCTAAAACACGAAACAAAAAAACAGGCTTTGCTTAGATTTTTGTTAGTTTTTTCTACTCTACTTATCTATCTAACGATAGTAATGATAAAATATGGATTAAAAGATGGTGTGGGTGTTACAGCACTTACTTGGTCATTCTTTGTTTTCTGTACTCCTATTGCTGACGCTGGATTTTTATTAGACTTTCCTATCAGACTAGTCGCAAAAATAAAAATGATTTATACAGAAATGTTTGTCTGGGTATTGTCACTGGGTATTGTCACTTTTAATCTATTTTTCAATCCGGAAATATTTCAGACCAACTTACTTCTGACAATTTATCATGATATAATTACTACACCTTATCCTTTTTGGTCAATTATAATTTTATCAGCCACTGGTACTTTTTTGTCTGTTTATTTTGGAGATGAACTTATCGACACAGCTCACCACCACCACAGAGACAAACACAAAAAACATAAGAACAAACTCAAATTTATAATCATGTTGTTTATCATAGCTCTTGCCATTTTCCTTTATTCATTTTTATTAAGACATTTTAATATTAACTTATTTTAATATGAACCCAGACATCTATCTACCACATATTATAAATCTCTCTATAAGATACAGCGGATTGATTATAGAATATATTGGTTTACTGATAATTGTAATATCAGTCGTAACTGCCCTTGTAAAGTTAGTCTCCATAAAATATACCATGGAGGATATTAGATCCAAATTAGCACAAAAAATAATTTTTGGTTTGGAATTTGTAATTGCAGCTGATATTATTTTGGCAGC
>CAZRUM010000006.1:9179-14458 GCA_964603435.1 uncultured Gammaproteobacteria bacterium
GTGGACCTGACTGGATTCGAACCAGCGACTTCCTCCATGCCATGGAGGCACTCTAGCCAGCTGAGTTACAGGCCCTTAAATCAAAAACATAATACCATGTATAAAAAAATAAATCAAGTGTTGCTCACCAAATCAAATCAAAAATATCATTTTGCATTTTATAAATATTCTTATCTTCAATAATAACCCCTATGATATTGCCATGTTCAAGAGTAGTGTAGGCAACTTTACCAGCATAAATATCTAACACTGTATTTTCAATGGTAACATTTTTGTTTTTATCAATAAATTTTATTTCGTCGATCTTGTCTTGATACTTTTCGATATTCTCATGATTTATCAAAGTATCATTAGTAATTATTTTTTCTTTTATACCTAAACTTTTCTTTTTTTCTAACCATTCTCTAATTAGTTCTGGCGTTTCCTCATACAAGGCTTGCGAATCATGGATTGTTTTAAATTCTTTTACACCAGAATCTAAAATATCATCCCAAACTTTTTTCAACCCATCTTCACCTTCAAAAAATCTCACACCTGGCTTGTTCTGAGAAATATTAAAAGGTCCGGACAAAGATTGGATAATTTCTTTTATATTATTTTCAAATATATTTGCCTCACGCTTCTTTTCCTCCACCAAATCACTTAATTTACTGGGATGAGCTGGACCATAAAAGGCTACTCTACCTTCTTTTCTATAAGTCACATAACCGCCTGCCAGCAAATCAGTTAATGATTCATAAATCAAAGTTCGTGAAACTTCGATTTTTTTTACAATTTCTGGCACTGTTAAATCTCCATTTTGTACTAAACTTAGGTAAATTTTGGCAGAAAGCACCCCTAAACCCTTACTTATTATCTGTTCTATATTGGACATAGTTTTTAGCTTAATTTAGTTAAATTATAACACATACATTTATATTTGTCAAGGTTTTTGTGTACAAATAAACTGTATTTTATTTAGCTTATCTAAGCCAAAAAATGAATAGAGCTAGTAATTATTTCGTAATATACTTGACAAACTAGTAAAGAAATGTTATACTTTGCTGTTAACTATTAACATGAAACATATGTAAATCCTAGCTCTGGTCACTAGTCTACTATTTGCCTCGGTAACTGCGATCCTTTTAATCTAAACCTACATTTTCTTCCGCTCCTTATTCTGTTTTTTACAGAGTAGAGAGTGGAAGAAAACAAAGGCCGCGAACAATAACCAGATTCCTTGGAGGGAATAATGACACGCACAGAAAGATACATGCTGATTGAGTGTGGTAGCTTCCTCAATAAACTAGGTCTCTCTATCGTCGATACAGTTCTCTCGGCAGGGGGAACAGATAATGATGTTTATGACATCCTCAAAGATCGACTTCTCAGAAAACAGATCGGCCTGTTGGTGACGGGCCAACTGAAGCTGGAGATACTCCCTTGCCAGAAGAACGTCCCACACCTGATTCCCAGGTGGTTGCGAAGTGTGGTAGAAGATGTCGAACCTCATAAGTTTGACCCGGAAAAACTCAGATTCCTCAACTATTTGAGAGATGATGAAAAATATATCGACGGAGAAACGATGCGGAAGCGTGCGCAAGAGATGAAGGCCAACTTTGGCCTCTCCGACGTACCTGCCCTGCTCGCCGAGAACGGCAGAGCACTGAAAGGCATTGCGACTGAGATGGAAGGAGAAGTTAATCGCTACCTCAGACTTACTGGGACAGTTCTGAGCAACCAGAAATGTGGTCTGTTCTTTCCAGAGTTATACTTGAGAGATGGCAAGTGGGAATTACACTTCGAACCGCTCCACGAGGAAGTAACCTACGGAGACGGTCGCCTCATCTCATGTGAGTAACAACCCTCTCTTTCCAGCCTCCCCATCGGTGATTCAAATAGATGGGATTCTAGTTCGTTCTTTCTACACTCTGTGCCCCGGACACATTCAAAACCGGGACCAATTCTTAGTAAATAAAATTTGTTTATTGAGATAAATACAAAAGTTTGGATAATCTATCCAGACTTTTTTTATTGACAAAACAGTAAAAATAAACTAAAATCACTGCAGTCAAACTATTTTAAATTTACTTATGCTATCACTCGGAATTGTTGGCTTACCCAACGTAGGAAAATCTACCCTGTTTAATGCGCTTACAAAAAGCAAACAAGCTGAAGCGCAGAATTATCCTTTTTGTACCATCGAACCAAACGTCGGTGTAGTTGAGGTACCAGATGAAAGATTGAATAAATTAGCAGACGTTTCAAAATCAAAAAAGATTATCCCGACTGCCATAGAATTTTATGATATTGCCGGACTGGTAAAAGGTGCTTCGGAAGGGGAAGGTCTTGGTAATAAATTTTTATCACACATCAGAGAGTGCGACGCTATTGTCCAAGTTGTTAGAAATTTTGAAGACGGAAATATTACTCATGTTCATGGCAAAATTGATCCCAAAGATGATAGTGAGGTAATAAACCTAGAACTTATTATTGCTGATTGGCAAACCGTCAGTAAGCGCCTTGATAAAACTAAGAAAAGTGCTAAAGGTGTGGTTGCAAAAGAAATTAAAAAAGAACTTGAGCTGTTAGAAAAACTTGATAAACATTTGGAAACTGGTAAACCAGCTAGAACTCTAGAATATACTGATGATGAAAAAGAAATTGTACGTGATTTGCATTTACTTTCTATGAAACCAATGCTCTATGTGATAAATATAGAAGAAGGCGGGCACACGGATATTCAAGTAGAAGAAGGTGTTCCCCAAATTGAAATTAGCGCCAAGATTGAAGCAGAGCTAGCAGAGCTATCTGACGAAGATGCCAAAGAATACATGAAAGAACTTGGTATGGGTACTAGCGGACTTGATAAACTGATTACTGAAAGTTATAAACTACTAAATCTTGTCACATTCCTTACTAGTGGTGAACCAGAGACCAGAGCCTGGACTGTGCAAGAAAATACTAAAGCTCCTGATGCTGCCGGTGTCATCCATACTGACTTTGTAAAAGGTTTTATCAAAGCTGATGTCTGTAAATATGAAGACTTTGTCGAATGTGGAGGTTGGAATGGTGTGAAAGAAAAAGGTAAGATTCAACTGGAAGGAAAAGAATATATTATTAAAGATGGAGATACAATCTACTTCCACATAAATACCTAACTTAAACGGCTGCCTGCCCGCCAAAGCCTGAAAGGCGACGGCGGGGTCAGGAATAAAAGAATCTGGTAAACTAAAATTAGAAGGAAAAGATTATGAAGTACAAGACGGTGACGTTGTTTACTTTCACGTCGCGACTTAAAAAATATTTTAAAACAAAAAACCGACTTACTAAGTCGGTTTTTTAATTTTTCAATATTCTATTTTTCTACACTTACATCTCCACCATCTTCTTTTTTTTCTTCTTCATCAGGAGCTTCACCTTTTTCTATCACTTCCCAAATCTGCTTTCTAATAGCCTTCATCAATTTTGGATTCTCACGCAAGTATTGTTTGGCTTTTTCTCTACCTACTCCAAGTTTTTCTTCTCCATAGGAATAGCTATTGCCAGATTTGTTTATTACTTTGTGAGCTACACCAGTATCAAGCATGTCACCGGCTACAGAAATTCCTTCATTATACATAATATCAAATTCTGTGGTTCTGAAAGGTGCTGCTACCTTATTTTTTACCACCTTAGCTTTTACTCTATTACCAATAATCCTGTCACCTTGTTTAATCTGAGCAGCTCGTCTCACTTCAATTCTGACAGAGCAATAAAACTTTAAAGCGTTACCACCTGGAGTTGTTTCTGGATTACCAAAGACAATACCAATCTTATGACGAATTTGATTGATAAAAATTACTACAGTGTTAGTCTTTCCTACAATACCAGTTAGTTTACGCAAAGCTTGTGACATTAGACGAGCTTGTAAACCCATATGATGGGCTCCCATCTCTCCGTCAATTTCTTTTTGTGGAACTAAGGCAGCAACTGAATCGATTACAACCACATCCACACCATTGGATCTAACTAGAGTTTCTAGTATTTCCAAGGCCTGTTCTCCTGTATCAGGTTGAGAAATAAGTAGGTTATTTACATCCACACCAATCTTACGAGCGTAATCAGGGTCTAGAGCATGCTCGGCATCGATAAACGCTGCTGTACCGCCCTGTTTTTGCACCTCAGCGACGATATGTTGAGCCAAAGTAGTCTTTCCACTAGCTTCTGGTCCATAGATCTCTATAACGCGTCCTCTAGGCACACCCTTTACACCCAAAGCCACATCCAAAGAAAGACAACCTGTAGACACAGCGTCTACTTCCATAGCTTTGGCTTCACCGAACTTCATAATAGCGCCATCGCCGTATTTTTCTTTAATTTGATCAATTGCACTTTGTGCTGCCACTAGTCTCTCGTCTTTTTCGTCTTTTTTAGCCATATTTTTTTATTTAAATAGATTGTTAGAGTTAAAAAAGTGAGGTTCTATGCCTCCCTCACTACATATAATACAGTTTTGCAAAATAGGTGTCAACTGTGAACTCACTCTGATCTTTGTACCACATGACGCACTACTTCTGTATTCTTACCGTGCTTCTTTTTAGCTACTATTATAAAGGTGTTAACACCTGAACCCAGATCAATCATTTCTTCAAAATTGCCTTCATTACTTGTCCCGATTTCTTTACCATTTATATAAACCATCACTTCTTCTTCTGTCTTACCCTGAACAACAACTAACATCTCGGTAGTTATAAAACCATCTTGAGGTGAATAAACAAACAACTGAGGTGGTTCTACAATATTCCTAATCTGAAAAACAAGATAGGTTAAAAATCCCAAGATAATAACAAAAGAAAAGACAAAACGTATTACAGAAGGAAGATTTGATAAAGGACTCATCTTCAAACATTTACGAGGATGCTTGATATTCTTCAAAACCTTTTCTTCACTTTCATACTGAGAAAGAAAAGGCGAAGACTCTATGCCCAAAGCTTCAATATATTTTTTTACAAAATTCTTCTGATATACAGCAGCCTCCGGCAAATCTTTAAAACGACATTCCTCTAAAGCTTTGAGGTACTTTTTATCAATTTTTGTTTTCTTTGCCAAATCATCCAAACTCATTTCTATTTTTTCTCTCTCTTCTTTTAAGCGTAAACACACCCTTTTTGGGGGTGTGAGTTTTTTCTTTTTAAATATGGCTGTCATATTAGTATTCTTCTCTATCATCCTCTTCAAGTTCCTCTTCCTCCTCTTCATCAGTTTCTTCTTCATCGTTTTCTTCCTCTTCTGAGTCTTCATCATCTTCCTCAGAATCA
>CAZRUM010000006.1:14558-37356 GCA_964603435.1 uncultured Gammaproteobacteria bacterium
TTCTTCTTCATCGTTTTCTTCCTCTTCTGAGTCTTCATCATCTTCCTCAGAATCATCTTCAAATGCATTTAGTTCTTGCCCCATATTTTCGCTACTATCGTCTATTTCTCTTTCTGTTATTAAAATCTCACGAGGTTTAGCCCCATCAGACGGACCAATAATACCAGCTGCTTCTAGCTCATCCAAAATTCTAGCAGCTCTAGCATAACCAACTTTTAGACGACGTTGTAAAAATGAAGCACTAGCTTTTCCAGCTGCCAAAATTGCTTCTTTAGCATCAGAATATAATGGATCCTGATCATCAGAAACACCACCAAACATGTTTAGAGTTCCTTTGTTTGGTTTTTCTACAATAGCATCATCATACTCCACTTCACCATCACCTTTTAGATACTTGGCCACAGCATGGACTTCATTTTCTGAAATAAAAGCACCTTGAATACGTTTTGGTTTTGATAAATCAGCTGTCAGATACAACATGTCTCCACGACCAATAAGTTTATCGGCCCCAGGGCAATCAAGAATTGTTCTAGAATCAATGATTGATGCTACAGAAAAAGCAATTCTTGCTGGAATATTAGCTTTCATAAGACCAGTAATAACATCCACACTAGGTCTTTGGGTAGCCACTATAAGATGAATACCAACCGCCCGGGCCATCTGAGCAATACGGATAATACCTGCCTCAACCTCACTAGCGGCAGTCGCCATTAGATCTGCCAACTCATCAATTATAAATACAATGCGTGGCATTTTATCATCTGGATGTTTGGAATTATATGAACCAATATCACGACTGTGAGATTTTGAAAAAACTTCAAAACGTCTCTCCATTTCCCCAATACACCACTTCAAAGCATTGACTGTTTTTTGTGTATTGGTAATAACGGGAGTAAGCAAATGTGGAATACCATTGTATGGGGTCAGCTCTACTCGTTTTGGATCTACCATGATAAGACGTAATTCCTCCGCAGTATTTTGATACAACAAACTCATAATAATACTATTGATACAAACTGTTTTACCAGAACCAGTTGCACCAGCCACCAACAGATGAGGCATTTTTGGTAAGTCAGCAAACCAAACTTTACCAGCCACATCTTTACCAAGAGCAACCATCATATTATGTTCTCTACCTCTAAATTCTTTACTTTCCAAAAGTTCTTTCAAAGTTACAATCGCAGCTTTAAAATTTGGAACCTCAATACCAACCAAAGATTTTCCAGGAATAGGTGCTTCGATTCTGATTGGGTGAGCTGCCAAAGCCAAAGCCAAGTCATTTGATAGAGAAGTAATTTTGGAAAGCTTTACACCTTTGTAAGGTTTTAGGGAATATTGTGTTACAGTCGGACCAACTCGCACGTCTTCCATTTCAACCCCAATATTAAATTCGTGGAAAGTGTCGTGAATAATTTCTGCATTAGCTTTTATGTCCCCGCTGGTTGGTTTACTTTTTTTCGAAGTAAGTAATTCTACTTTTGGTAATTTTTTGATGACTACGTTTTTTTGCCAAGCAGCTACTTCGGCTTCATTATCTTCACCGTCATCTTCATTACCATCTTTTACTGTAATTTCTTTTTTTGCAAAAACTTTTTTCTTTTCTATTTCATCAGCTTCTTCTTCCTCATCTTCGTATTCTTCATCTTCCTCTTCATACTCTTCCTCATCTTCGTATTCTTCTTCATCATCTTCTTCTCGCAAACGTTTACCATTCTTTTCTACAAAAAGTCCAAACAAATTTAAAATGCTTTTACCCACCCAACCAAGCCCAGCAAATAATTTTTTATTAATTAAAACAAAATGAGCAAAAGAGGTGTTAAAAATTAGAAAAAAACCAACCGCCACCATACCAATTAAAATTACCTTACCAGCAATGGCTCCAAGATAAGTTTTTAGAGGCCAAGCCATCATACCAAATATACCACCACCATGACCCTCTAGCGCCATACTCCACATTTCATTTGGTAAAAACTTTATATGCATAAAACTAGCGAGGGACAAGAAAAATAAAAAAGCCCCAATACCATGCGTAGGATGATAATCATATTCCATGTCTTTTATGAGATACCCAGCCAAGACAACCATAACAAACGGCACTGTATAACGAATAGAGCCAAACAAAAAACTTAAAACATACTCATCGAGCATTATTCCTACTGTTCCAGCCTTACCAAAAAAGCTAAGACCAAAAATAATTGCCACAATAATTACCACAATAGCGATAATACCTCGTGATAATACAGGATCCATGTTAGATTTTCTTTTTCTTGGACGTCCTCTTTTTGCCATAAAAAATATTTAAACTTATATGTAAATATTTTAGCATATTTTACAAAACAAAACCAGTCTCTTTTTTCATTTAATCACAGCCAAATACTTGACTTTTTTCTTATTTTGTATTACAATCACATATCCCTTAACCTTACTGAAGGAGGAAGCATGTGCACAGCACTTATTTTGCTCAATCCTCCCAAAGTTGTCGAGGGAGGAATGCCATTGTCTGTTTTGATAGTGGTTATTTCTATATTTCTTTCTCTATTTTGGCTCTTTCTTATTCGTCCCAACAAAGAATTACTTCTCTCTATTTACCGCGAGATAAAAGAGTGGGTTTCTCTCTATTTTGGACAACTTGGTATCGGCTTGATGATTATCACCACAATAGTAGTGATAATCATCTTATAGATAAAACCACAACGCCCACCAACTCTTCGGAGTTCGGTGGGCACAAGGAATTTTACAACCTAGTAGGTTGTTTTTTTGTTTAATCTAAAAAATAGTATATAATAAATAATGATGTTTCGAGTCGCGTCTTTTCTCTTGCAGAAGAGACGTTACCAATCAACTGTCCTCGAAGGAGGTGCCCCATGCAGTACATGCTCACCAAACACAACATGGAAGCCGCCGACGAGGGAAGGAGGTGACGCCCTACTGACGGTAAGGGGCGTTAAGCCTACCGTCGAAACCTTCGGGGCCGTCGCTTACGACGGCCCCTTCTCTCAAAAAACAAAGTCATTCCAATATTATGGAATGTTTTTTTAATTAAAAAAACACCTTTAATGGTGTTTATTTTTTCTTTTGGGGACAATCCCCAAAAACCTCTTTTCAGTGCTCAACCGCTTAAACACTGAAATTGGGTGCGGTTGATCTTCTCCTTGTATACCGCCCCAAAGCTTGAATCAGCCTTCTACACAGAACACAACCCAGGAACCTGCCAAAAGCACTCCTACCATTAGGCAGACGAGTCCAATTAGCATGGTTTTGTCATAGACGACTTCGATAATACCATCTTTACCAGATGTAAATTCTCCCCGACGACGTCTTATCAAAATCTTGATAAAATACACCACCAAACAACTGAGAACACACAATGTCATAGCAATATTACCGATTTGTGACAGCGTCATGACTACTCCTCTACAAGTTGTGAACGAACAAGCTGTTTTTCTAAAACTTTGGCAACAGCAGACCCATATTTACCATACCACATTTTTAAAGAAAAATCAATACTCTCATTTTTATCCACAAACAAAAAAACACCTAAATAAAGATGTTCTTTTGAATGGAGCGTCAGGGAAGTGCGCTCCGGTGTGGAGTTAATAACACTTCCCTGACTGGCGTCCCGAATGGGACAATGGAAGATGGAAGAAGGAGCGAGTAGCTAGCAGTCCGTGCTACAGCGCAAGGGCTGACCTTTGTACCAAGGCGGGCACAGAGACGAGTTTCCTTTAGCCCTCCTGTGTTTGTCACAAACACCCGAAGGGATGTTGTGTGGTCGCAGATAATAAATCTCCTCGTCTTCTGTTGGAAACGAACCCAAGCACGAGGCTTCAACAGAATCCGAGTGAACAATCCACCCATTTTGCGTTTGGGTGATCTGCCCTCTGGTGTGATATTCTTCAGAATAGGCCACTACCCGACCGGTGGAAGGATTGAGAGCAATCCTTTCATGATCGTAGTAGCCATCCTCAGGTACTTTGTAGAAGAAATAGCGACCATCTGCATACATATCACTATGACTGTACGTCAGATAACTATCGTTCTTGCAGCTACTCCATGGGTGGTAGACCAGAAGTCGCGGAGGTTCTCCTTCTGGCTGATCCCAGTCCACCAGTAGCCACCCATGCCACTGTTCGGGCTGAGATACCACTTCATTGCCATCCTGAATGGCACCTGATCCTGTGGCAGCGGGATGATCTACACCGAAGTATTCTGGGAAGAAGAGGGCCACGACCAGCAGAAACAAAACGAGAGAAGCGAGAAAAGAACCGACTAACGTTTTCATCGAGACACTCCTTTGTGTGGACACCAAGGTTTCCTTGAATCCATACTAGCAAATAAATAAGAAAAAGACAATATTAAAAAAACACCCCCGTTTCCGAGAGTGTTTTATTATTCCGTATTTCCTTTTTTCCGTGTAATCCGTGTTTACTTAAGCAACCCAACGATCAGCAGAGCCACAATATTAGCTACCTTAATCATAGGATTAATAGCAGGACCAGCAGTATCTTTGTAGGGATCACCTACAGTGTCACCAGTCACAGCGGCTTGGTGAGCAAAGGATCCTTTACCACCGTGGTTACCATCTTCAATATATTTCTTGGCATTGTCCCAAGCACCACCACCAACTGTCATAGATATAGCTACAAATAAACCAGTCACAATTGTACCTACTAGCAATCCACCAAGAGCAGCTGGACCAAGTAATACTCCTACCAAAATTGGAGCTACAATAGGAATAAGCGCAGGCATAACCATTTGTCCAATTGCACCTTTTGTTACGATATCAACACAACGAGCATAATCTGGTTTCCCAGTACCTTCCATAATTCCAGGAATTTCTCTAAATTGACGACGAACTTCTTCTACTACATGACCGGCTACTTTTCCAACTGATTCCATCAAGTAAGAACCAAATAGATATGGTAAAAGTCCACCGATAAGTAGACCAACCAAAACTTTTGGATCATCAATTCTAAATATAGTATCAATACCATTGTCAGCTAGTTTGTGAGTATAGTCTGCAAATAATACTAGAGCAGCTAGAGCAGCAGAAGCAATTGCATAACCTTTTGTCACTGCTTTTGTGGTATTTCCAACTGCGTCCAATGGATCAGTTACAGCTCTCACATCATCTCCCATTTCTGCCATCTCAGCAATACCACCAGCGTTGTCAGTAATAGGACCGTAAGCATCAATCGCAACCACAATACCTGTCATAGAAAGCATGGCCATAGCAGCAATAGCTACACCATACAAACCTGCCACACTGTATGCACCAAGCATAGCAGCGGCGATAAATAACACTGGCAAAGCAGTAGCTTTCATAGAAACAGCAAGTCCAGAAATAACATTTGTACCATGTCCAGTTTCAGAAGCCTTAGCAATATCTTGTACTGGTTTGTGTTCTGTAGAAGTATAGTATTCAGTAATCCAGACCATAACACCAGTAAGAATAATACCAATAAATGAGCTCCAGAAAAGATCCATAGTACTTAGACCCTCTAGACTAACTGAAAATCTGGCTGCAGCAAAATAAAATCCAACAAGAGAAAGAGAGCCAGCCACAATCAAACCTTTGTACAAGGCAGCCATGACATTTTTCTTTTTTCCAAGTCTGATAAAAAATGTTCCAATAATAGAAGCGATGATGGAAATACCACCAAGTACCAATGGAAACATAATAGCTGCGTCAGTACCTTTGAAAGTAAGTGCACCCAAAACCATAGCAGCCACAGCAGTTACAGCATAAGTTTCAAATAAATCAGCGGCCATACCAGCACAGTCACCGACGTTGTCGCCAACGTTGTCAGCAATCACAGCTGGATTTCTTGGGTCGTCTTCTGGAATTCCTTTTTCTACTTTTCCAACTAGGTCAGCTCCGACATCAGCAGCCTTGGTAAAAATACCACCACCAATACGAGCAAAAATAGAAATAAGTGAGCCACCAAAAGCCAAACCAATCAGAGCATCAACATCTTTAAAAATAAGATAAAAAGCACCAACACCCAGAAGTCCCAAACCAACTACCAACATACCAGTAACAGAACCACCTTTTACAGCCACATCAAGAGCTTCTTTAAAACCTTTTTTAGCAGCTTCAGCCGTTCTCACATTGGCTTTGACAGAAACTGTCATACCCAAATAACCGGCAGTACCTGACAAAGCAGCACCTACTAGAAAACCAAGAGCTGTCAAAAAACCAATAAAAACCCACAGCAAAACAAAAACCCCGACAGCGACTAAAGCGATAGTTTTGTATTGGCGACCAAGATAAGCTTTGGCACCTTCTTGGATAGCTTTAGCAATAGACTGCATACGTTCAGACCCTGCTGGCTGTTTATTTATCCAGCCAATTAGGACGATACCATAGACAATGGCAGCTACGGCTGGTACGAGTACGATGAGTGTCGTCATCATAGATTAATTCTTTAAGAATAATGAATAAATTGTAAAGACGAGCCTTGTCGCGTCTCTAAAGTAACGAGCATATTATATAGAAAAAGCTTTCGCAAGTCAACACTATACTTCTGAAGAAAGGCTAAATATGTTATCATTATATTACCCTCTCAAATTGACTTTTGGCTGTTTTTGAGGCATAATGTAGCCTAACTTATCCACCTACGCCTTAAAAAATATTTAAAATGATAAGATAGTTTATATTTTTGTTTTAAGTAATATTAGATAAGGAAATATAGCTTCGGCGAGATTTCGCTAGACAATTTAAAAAATAAAATTCGTTTAAAAAAAGCTCAATATGAAAAAATTGGGGTACAAAACACTACTATACTTATTAAAAAGTTTGGTTTATTCTAAACGCTTGGTTTTTTGGTTTTTACAAATATTTACTGATTCATTTTCTTTCTTAGGAAAGATCTTTAGAGATAATATAGGCTTTCGTTTTTATAAAATAAAATATCATCTACAAAAATATACAGGACGCCTAAGAATTCCTTGGGATAGTCGTTTAATAGAAATTGTCGGTAAGCGTGGTACCTTGCAAATATTAATGTTCGTTATCATCTTCACTATAATGATACCTCACAGCAAACTGTACAGTCGTGATACCACCAAAGTTCCCGGTCGAGATACTTTATTATACGAATTGGTCGGTCCAGGTAATCAAGATTTTGATTTGGAAGAAATCACCATGGACTACACTGCTGTCACACCAACAGATACCCAATCATGGAAACGAGGAGCTGTCATTGCTCAGCCAGCTGGAAGTAGTGGTGGACAAAACATACCACAACAACAAGAAATAGCAGCTATTAGCGCAGGTGGAACAGCTATCACAAAACCAAATATTATAACTGGGGCCATCCTACCAAATGAAAGCAACCCAACAGGCAGAACAAATATTGCCTACCACACTGTAAAACCAGGCGAAGTAGTAGGAACCATTGCAGAAAACTATAGTATTAGTGTGGCCAGTATTCTTTGGGCAAATAATTTGTCAGCTTACTCACTTATTCGCCCAGGAGATTCATTAAAAATCTTACCAGTCTCTGGTCTGGTTCACAAAGTAAAACGTGGAGACACTTTATCAAAAATTGCCAACACCTACGATGTTGAAATCTCAAAAATTATTGAATTTAATAAACTGAAAGAAGATGGCAGCGATATTGTAACCGGTGAAGAAATATTAGTTCCAGGCGGTACCCGACCAAAACCAGTTTATACCTATACACCTACCAAGAGACAGTACACTCAATTGAGTGCTATCTCAGCTCCACCTCCTTCTGCTTCTATACCAGCTGGTGTTGGTTATCTCTGGCCAACCAGTGTAAGAAGAATTACCCAATATTACAATTGGCGCCACACTGGTCTTGATATTGCTGGGCCTATTGGTTCTCCTCTCTACGCTTCAAAAGCTGGTACAGTTAGTCGCTCACAATGTGGTTGGAATGGTGGTTATGGTTGTTATGTTATTATTGACCATGGTGGAGGAGTACAAACTCTTTATGGACATGCCACAAAACTTTATGTTAGCGCTGGTGAACAAGTCTCCCAAGGTCAAACTATTGCAGCCATGGGTAGTACTGGTAGATCTACCGGCCCACACATTCACTTCGAAGTTAGAATAAACGGTAGACGTTTGAATCCACTGACTTATATAAAATAGCAAAATAAAAACCGACCAGTTGGTCGGTTTTTTAATTAAAAAAATATTTAGGAAAAACCAATCATTAATACTCCAACCATCATAATTATAATCCCCACCAATCTTTCTTTCATGTGTTTTTCTTTGAAAATAAAAAATCCTAGCAAAGCACTGAAAACAATATTGAATCTTTTTATAGAAATAACATAAACCACCAACGTGTACTGAATAGCAATCATATTAAACAAGACATCACCCAACCCAAAAATACCTAAAGGAACAAGACGCAACATATCTTTGCGATTCTTAATCTGCTTAATTCTTTCTTTTTTATAAAAAACAAGAAAAGATAAAACTACAACTCCAAACAAATTTAAAAACAAAACCCAGAGATATGGACCCACATATCCAATACCAATTTTATCCAAGTTTCCCTGCACACTCCAGAGCAAAGCTGTCAACAACATATACCGAGGACCTTTTTCTCTCAACAATTTTTTAAAAGGCTCAAGATAACCTATTTTTCTTTCTGCAAAATTTAAAACATAAGAACCAGCCACAATTAGTAAAACACCTACTAAGCCCATTGGTCCTGGAAATTCCCCAATAATAATCGGGGAAGTTATCAGCATAAATAATGGTGTGAAAGCCATGAAAGGAATTGTAATAGACAGGTCGGAAGATTTTATTGCTTTGAAATATGTAATGGCAGTAATAGTACTCAAAAAACCCACAACTACTAAATTTATATAGAATTTATAATTTAGAGGAGGAATTTCTATAAAAAATAAAATTGGTAAAAGCAAAATTACCATTACCATCTTCATTCCCCAACTAATCACATACTCATCAAAACGGTTCGATCGAAACTTACCATAAACTTCTTTGAAGCTACGGGATAAACCTGCTAAAAGTGAAAATAAAATCCACATAATTATTCTGTTTTTGATCTGTATTGCAGAGCTTCAGCCACATGCGTCTGTTCTATTTTTTCAGAATTGTCTAAATCAGCAATCGTACGTGATAATTTTAAAATTCGATGATAACCTCTAGCTGACAAATGCATATATTGTACCGCCTGTTTCATCAGTTCCATCGAAACCTCATCTAGTTTACAAAATTCTTTTATATCTTTATTTTTCATTTCACTGTTAGCGGTAATACTAGAATCTTTAAATCTTTCGTTTTGTTTCCCCCTGGCACTTTCAACTCTCTTACGAATTTCAACCGAGCTCTCGGCCAATTCATCTTTGGAAAGCTTATCAAACTCTAGTCGTGGCACCTCTACATGCAAATCAATCCTATCGAGCATAGGTCCACTAATTTTCTTTTGATAATTTGCTATCTGCATTGGACTACAAGTACAATTTTTATCAGGATCTGTCGCATAGCCACATGGACAAGGATTTTGTGAGGCTACTAGAGTAAACTGAGCTGGGTAAGAAACTGTACTTTGAATACGCGCAATCGTTACCACCCCATCTTCCAAAGGCTGACGTAAATTTTCTAAAACCATACGAGGAAACTCCGTAAACTCGTCCAAAAATAAAACTCCGCGATGAGACAAAGAAATTTCTCCGGGTTTGGGAAACTTACCACCACCAACCAACGACACTGCACTAGCACTATGATGAGGTGCGCGAAAAGGTCTCTCGGTAACAAGAGGTTTATCATGAGGTAAAATCCCAGCCACAGAATAAATCTTTGTTACTTCAATCGCTTCTTCCTCTGTCATACGAGGTAGAATAGAAGGTAAACTACGAGCCAATAGAGTTTTTCCCGATCCAGGTGGACCGTTTAGTAAAATATTATGTGCGCCACTAGCTGCCACTTCAAGAGCCCTTTTTACAAACTCCTGCCCCTTCACATAGGCCATATCCATTTCTATTTCTACTGTCTCAAACAAATCATCAATTGGCTGTGCCAGTTGTCTTTCAATCAATTCTTCACCCTTCAGATGTAAAATCATTTTCTGAAAACTCCCCACAGGATAAACTTCTATATCTTTTATTAGACTCGCTTCTCTGGCATTTACCGCCGGCACAAATATTTTTTTATAACCTTTATCTCGTGCATGGATAGCCAATGGTAAAATACCATTGGTATGACGAAGTTTTCCATCTAGTGCCAGCTCTCCTATAAACAAACTATCGCTCGTATCCAAATCCATATTTTCTGTTGCCAAAAACATACCAACAGCAATTGGTAAATCAAAAGCCGTACCCTCTTTGCGCACATCAGCTGGGGCCAGATTTACTAAAATACGAAAACCATTAGGAAAAGACAAATCACTATTACGCCAAACTGTTCTTATTCTTTCTTTTGATTCCTGAATAGCAGTATCAGGTAATCCAATAACTTGAAAACCTTGAAAAGTAGCCGAAATATCAGTCTCGACTATTATTGGCTCGCATTCCAATCCCAAAACTGCAGCTGAATTTATTTTTGTAAACATAATCCGTTTGTCATTCCGAACAGAGTGAGGAATCCCTTTTAACAACTCCTTAATTCCGCTAAGATATTTTTATTTTATAATTTATAAATAATAATTTAACCAATTATATCACGTAAGCACCTTTTCTAAAACAAAAAAGCCCAGCCATAGCTGAAACTTTTTATTTATAAATTTTTATTTTTACTTTTTCCTATATTCCCCCAAAATCAACAACCCCACACCCACTACAATCAAAATATCTGCCAAATTTATTACTCCGGTAAAAACTCTCAGGTAATCAACCGTTACCGCAAAAAAGAGCCTATCAATAAAATTAGAAAGGGCTCCAGCTGTTACTAAAAATAAACCCAAGTAAGTTGTCAGTAATATTTTTTTCTTTTGCAAAATCCAAAACACTAATAAAGTTATTAAAATAGGAGTAACTACCACTAACAACCAGTTTGGAAAAGGCAAAGAAAAAGCAATCCCAGTATTAGGATAGTATTCCCAACCCAAAAATCTAGTGCCTAAATAATAAACAAAATCTTGATTGTCCCGGGCTAGGTATTTCAAAACTTGATCTAGCAATAAAAAAAATCCACTAGCGACAATATAAATTGCTAAGTGGATTTTATTTTTCATATATATTTTAGGCTTCTTGAGTCAAAGTTTTTTTACAACTTACACAAGCCCCGGAAGTAGGACGAGCTAACAATCTTTTTTCTTCAATAGGATTATCGCAATACTTACAAACACCGTAATCACCTTTTTCTAGTCTATCCAAAGATTTATTTACATCCCTCAAAGTTTTTTCTAAAGAAATTTCCAAAGGTTTGTTAGTAGTGTATTGAGCTACTTCCAAAGCATTTTCATCTTCTTTGTCACCAAACTCCGGAAAAGAAGCATCGTAGTCACCTTCTACATGAACATTCTTTTTGGTAAATTTAGCAAGTTCTTTTTCTAAACGCTCTTTTTCTCCTAACAAAACTTCTTTTATTTTTACAAGGAATTCCTTTGAAAAGGCATTTTTTTTCTTAACCATATATTTATTCTTAAACTATTTTAAACCGCTGTTATTATACAGGAAAACTATTATACTACCAAATAGACAAAATTGCAAGACCTGCTAGTAAAAAAATTTTCAATAAAAAAAGGCGGTCAAACGCTCTGGGTAATTGCATAGCGTGCCGCCTTTGTCAATCCCAGTAACGCGCCGATCGGGCAGTCAGAACTCTCGATTTCTCAAGTTCTCTGAGCGCCCGATTAGGCAAGCCGTCGTCTGGGACGGATAATTCCGTCCACCACTCATAATGGTGTTACTTCCGAACGTAGCAGACTGGGTAGTCGCCAACGCATAAGGTGGAAGTCACCGGTCTAGGCTAGCTTTTACTCTCCTTTTTACTTTTGTTTTTGTTTTTTTATATAATTTGTATACAGAAGACTATACAAATTATTGTTTTTTTTAAGAGTTAGCCTAGTAGGGAAGCAGTGGATGGAAACATGCTCCATTCGACAGAGTCGAATCGAACATATACATCTTTTTAAGGAACTGAATATATTATAGCATAAAATAATGAAAAAGTCAAGTATTGAGCTAAACCTAGCAAAATTGTGCTAAAACAAGCTATTTTTCGTGTGGATAAGAATGTATAGAATAGCCTATACAAACAGAAAACAGAGCTTCTAACTCTATTTTTATTTATAGTTATCCCCATTTTGGGCTAGTAATCCCCATAGTTATCCACAGTTGTATAGATTAGCCTATACAAAATAACTACCTAGGTAAGTCTACACCACCTTTTGTCCATGGATTGCACCTGAGTATCCTCCAGACGGTTTTTAAGCCTCCTACTAGTAGCCCACGCTTCTTTATGACCTGATGACCATATTCACTGCAAGTAGGGTAGTAAGGACAATAACCGTGCTTGTACCAAGACTTGGTGATACCATGGTCTGGAGACAAAGTTTTCTGATATAAACGTATTAGCCACAAAAATGGCACCCTAGGGAGATATAAGATTTTATTTAGTAATGACGTCATACTAAAATATTAGCTTTTTTCAGTAAATTCATAATATTCTCCTCAATCTGATCATATTCCTTATCCAAAATTCCTGGTTTAGCAATAAAAGCAGTATGAAAACCTAATTTCAACTTATCTTCCTTCAATATAAGTCTTACAACCTCTCTCATCTGACGTTTTACTCTGTTTCTCTTTACAGCACTCTTGCTTACCTTAAGACCCACCACAAAACCTAGACGCAAATCATCTTTTGAATAATCTCGCTTAGGATATTTTTCTGGCTCTATCTGCCAAAACTTAAGGGTAATAAGACCATCATTAACAAATCTACCCTCTTTGAAGAGAATATCGAAATCTTTCATCTTACGTAGTCTATTTTTTGGCTTTAACATATCATGATTATATCATAAAAGCCTCGAATTCACGAGGCTAATAAAGAGTTTGTTTGAAAGAATTTAACGTGTCTTACGAGTTCTTTTACCTTTCTTTTCATCGCTGACAGTCAATTTCACTCTACCTTTCACTCTACGTCGTTTAAGCAGGTTTCTGCCCTCACTAGTTTCCATACGAGAACGAAAGCCGTGACACTTGGCTCTTTTACGTTTCTTTGGTTGGTAAGTTCTTTTTGGCATATATTTCTAGGTTGGATTATTAGTGGGGGGATTATACTCTATATCGTTTTTTTTGTCAAGACTACAAAGTGAATAGATTCTAATTCATACCACCATAATATGCATTTATCCACACAGTCCACAGATTGTCCCCATTCTGTACACTTCTTGGCTTTATTCAGCCATTTTTCAAAAGGAAAAAATGTGCTAAAATACTAACACTTTAATAAAAACAAATCTGAAAGAGAATAATTCTAAATATACTTATGACAAACTACGAAATCTGGCAGGCAGTCTTAGCAGAATTTGAACTAAAAGTTTCCAAAGCAAATTTTACCACTTGGTTCCGTAGTACTGGTATTGGTAAATACGAAAACGGACAAGTTTCTATTTGTGTCCCAAATACTTTTACAAAAAGCTGGTTAGAAAAAAAATACCATTCTGATATTGTAAAAATTTTGGAACGTGTTACTGGTAAACCAGTAAAAAGAGTAGAATACAAAGTAGAAAACATGAAGAACATTGAAGAACAAGAATGTCAGCTTACAGCTGAACCAAGTGTCTCTAGTGTTAATACCCCTATTTACTCTGCTCCAAAAAATCAAACCCTTGGTTCCAAATTTGGTTTGAACCCAAAATGTACTTTTAAACATTTTGTAGTTGGAAAAGGAAGTGAACTAGCTCATGCTGCTGCCCAAGCTACTGCTGACAGACCGGGAGAAGTTTACAACCCTCTCTTTATATATGGTGGGGTTGGACTTGGTAAAACTCATTTACTACAAGCTATTGGTCATAAGATGCTTGAAAACAATCCTCAAACTCGTATTCTTTATGTCTCATCCGAAAAATTTACCAATGAATTTGTTACCTCTATAAAAGAAGGTCGTGCCAAAGACTTTAAAGATCGTTACCGCAATGTTGATTTACTTCTTATTGACGACATCCAATTCATCGGTGGAAAAGAACAAACCCAAGAAGAATTTTTTCACACTTTCAATGAACTACACCAACAAGGTAAACAAGTAGTTCTAACAAGTGACAGACCACCAAAAGCAATCCCGGCCTTAGAAGAACGTTTGCGTTCTCGATTTGAATGGGGAATGATAGCAGATATCTCAGCGCCGGATTTAGAAACTAGACAAGCTATTCTAAAAGCCAAAGCCCAAGAAAAAAACTTTGAACTAAAAGATGATATATTTCAACTAATTGCCAGCACCATCCAAAGCAATGTCCGAGAACTAGAAGGTGCTCTCAATAAAGTAATGGCTTACCATCAATTGAAAAATATTGAACCAACAAAAGAAAGTGTAAAATCAATCCTATCTAGTTTCGAAGCTCAAAGTATGAAAAAATCTCTGACACCAAAAGAACTTACCAATGTGGTTTCCGAATTCTACGATGTAGCCATTGATGACCTTACTGGCAAAAGCAGAGAAAAGCGCCTGGCCAATCCACGGCAAATAATAATGTTTTTACTAAGAGAAGAATTGAAGATGTCATATCCTGCCATTGGTACAGAACTTGGGGGACGTGATCACACTACAGCAATGCATGCTCATACCAAAATACAAAACGGAATTGAAAATGATGCAAAATTGAAACAAGAAATAGAAGCTATAAAGCAAAGACTATACGTAAACAACATATAAACAGTTAGAGACAAAAATAGTGTATAAAACAGCTAATAAAAAAGTTAAAAACAAATACAAAACTGTTCATAAATATGGACTTATCAACATACAAAAATAAAAAGCAAAAGTTATCAACTTAAACACAAAAAATAATCCCCAAAATAAACACAGATGAATTTGACCAAAACTACAGTAAAAATTGACTTATCCCCGCTATCCACAGTACCTACTATAACTATTAATTTTAAATATATATAATATACTAAATAATAGCAAGATAAATAAATAAAAAAACTCTGTGTATAAATATTATGCTATATAAGATTCTGTTAATAGCCGGAACAAATAAAACTGGTTTAGTAAAAAATTATATTATATTAAATACAAGATTATGAAATTTACTTGTACCAAGGAGAATTTGTCATATGGACTTGACCTAGTCAGTGGGGTGGCTAGTAAGCATGTTAATTTGCCGATTTTAAATAATATTTTAATTTCAGCTGAAGAGTCTGGTGTGCAACTGATAACTACTAATTTGGAGTTGGCAGTAAAAGCCAGTCTACGTGCCAAAGTTGAAAGTAAAGGGAGTTTTACAGTGCCAGCCAAAACTTTGACTGATTTTGTTCATCTTCTAACCGATGAACAAGTTGAGATTGAAATGCAAGAAAATGAAGTCAAAATTACTTGTGGTAGTTCTAGTACAAAAATAAAAGGTGCTCCAGCTGACGAATATCCTGTAGTACCAGAAATAGAAGAAGAACATGCCTATGTGGTTGAAGCTGAAAAGTTTAAATCATCTTTGGGTCAGGTTGTAATTGCAGCTGCAAAAAATGAAATAAGACCAGAATTGTCTGGTGTATATTTTGGACTTTTCAACGAAAGATTTAAAGGTTTGTTACTTGCTGCCACAGACTCATATCGCTTGGCTGAAAAACAAGTGAGAGTGGAGCAAGGTACTGACGAAATGCAAATTATCGTGCCAGCTAGATCTGTTTATGAAATGATACGTCTCATCACTATGGCCAAAGCCAAGTCTGAAGAGAGTAAAGTTCGTTTGTGGATGACAGATAATCAGATTGCACTTCGCTTTGATGATTTTGAAATGACCTCTCGTTTGGTTGATGGAAAATATCCAGATTATTCTCAAATCATTCCAGCAGAATTTAAAACCAAAGCCAATTTTCCAGTTTCTGTGATGACCAATAAAATTAAAGCTGCTAGTTTGTTTACTACTATGGGGGTCAATGCTGTTTCGTTTGATCTAAATGTTGAACAAAAAAATATTGGTATTTCTTCTACTAGCACTCAGACTGGTGAACACACTTCCGAAATAGAAGCCGAAGTAAGCGGTGAAGAAAATTCAATATTACTCAATCATCGTTATGTATTAGATGGTTTGCAAAATATGGAAAGTGATGAGATTGAATTTAAAGTAAACAGCGGAGACGCACCTTGTATGCTTACTGCCAAAGACAAACCAGATTATCTATACATTGTGATGCCTATACGACAGTAATTAAATCCTGAGCGAAGCGAAGGGTCCCGTTGTTTGTTAACTAAAATAGATATTTAAAAACTACTGTTTGTTTCAGTAGTTTTTTTGTCAGTATTGAATTTAAGAAAATTATGAAATAGAACTCAAATTATACAAATCAGACAAATTTATACAAATAAATAATTTGTGGGAATTTGGACAATTTGTTAGATTTGTGTTCTATAAACCATAGCGTTAACTATTCTATAATGATAGTTTTAGTTCTTGATGTTAAGCCTTTCACAATCTTAATCTTAGATTTCGGAATTTTCCATTCCTTACTTAGAAACTTTATAAGTTCTTTGTTAGCTTCACCATCAACCGGGGGAGCTTTTAATTTTATTTTTAACATTCCTGCCAGCTCACCAACGATTTCATTTTTGCTAGCACGCGGTGTAATTTTTACAGTTATTTTTTTCATAGTATATATAGTATAACACAAAATAAAAACACTCCCGTAATAGAGAGTGTTTAAAGGTTGTTGTGTTTATTTCTTTTCTTCTTTTTCTTTCACTTGTTCTGTTAACCAACCCATTACTTTTCTGTTTTGAATACTCATGGCAATAGTATCGCGTACTTCTGGGCGATCAATTTTGTCCATATATTCTTTATTGTTAGCATACATTTTTTTCATCATATCGATTTCTGTATCAATATCTTTGTCTTCAATTTCTATCTTCTGATCTACAGCCACTTGGCGAGAGATAAGAGCAGCTTTGGCACGTTTCTCTGCCTGTACACGAAAGTTTTCAAACAATTCTTCTTCGTTTTTCTTGATGTCAGTAAGGTATTGTTCGATAGTAATATTGTGGCGTTCTAAATCTTGTTTCAATTCATAAAAAATCTTTTGTCGTTCGGCATCAATTAGAACTTCTGGAATTGGTTGGAATTCAGATTTTTCAATCAAGGTGTCAAGCATTTCAATTTCAAAAGTTTGGTCAGCTTTTTTCTTGGCCTCTGTTTCCATGTTTGACCTAACTATATCTTTTAATTTTTCTACGCTTTCTTGACCAAGTTTTTTGGCTAGCTCATCGCTAAGCTCTGGGAGTTGGCGTTCAAAAACTTGTTTTACTTTTACTTTGATATTTACTTTTTTACCAGCTAGATTTTTTTGGTAATGTTCTTTAGGAAAATCTAGATCAAATTCTTTTTCTTCATCTTTTTTAAGACCTTTTACTTGTTCGTTGAATCCTGGGATATAATGGTCTTCTGAAAGATATACTTGGTGATCTTTGGCTTGTCCGCCTTCTACTGGGACTTTGTCAATAAACATGTCAAAGTCTAGGAGTAGTTTGTCAGTGCCTTCACCTGGGCCTTCTTTTTCAACTTCCACAGCATTCATACCACGAACAGCTTGTAGAGTTTCTTCTAGTTCTTTATCTTCTACAGTTTTTATTGTGTGTTTGATTTTGATTTTAGTAATGTCTGGCAATTTTACACTTGGTAAAAGAGCTACTACAGCTTTATAAACAATTGGATTGCCAGGAGCTAGTTTTTCGATATCAACTTTTGGCATACCAATAGTTTCCAATTTTTCATCTTTGACAGCGTTGTAAAAAGTTTCTTGGATAATAGTTTCCAAAGCTTCTTGCATGATAGGCATTTCACCAACTTCTTTTTTCATAACTTCAAAAGGAACTTTACCTTTGCGGAAGCCTTTTACAGCCGCCTTCTCTGATAGTCTTACTGCGGCTTTTTCAAGGTGTTTTTGATAATCTTTTGGATCAACTGTGATTTCCAACTCAACTTGTGAGTTTTCTAGAGTTTTTGTTTTATGAGTCATAAAATCTAGTTTAAAATTTAATTGATTAATGGGGTAGAGTATAGGATATTTTTGGTAAAATGTCAAGATGGGGTAGGCAGGGGATTTTTTCGTAAAAAAATGGTATAATAATTAAAATTACAAAATATTTAAAAGTTAAAACTTAGTATTTGTTTGCAATCTAGAATTTATGTTTTGTAAAAATAATAAAAGAGGATTTACTTTGGTGGAAGTTATAGTTGGTATGGCTATATTTGTGTTGTTTGCAATTGGAATTTATGGTGGTATTCAATTTGTTTTTAAAGTTGTTTATCAATCACGTTTGCGAATTTTGGAAACTGCAATTCTAAATGAACAAATTGAAATTGTGAGGAATATGTCTTTTTTTGATGTGGGAATTGTAGAGGGTAGTCCAGCTGGGGTTTTGGAGAGGACTATTACTACCACACAAAATAATATTAATTTTTTAGTTACACGTACAATTCGTAATATTGATGACGAGTTTGATGGTGTGATTGGTGGTACACCAAATGACACTGCTCCGGCTGATTATAAATTGGTAAATATAGATGTTATCTGTTTGTCTCCTTGCTTACAAAGGAATTCACTTTCTGCCACTACTTACATTGCCCCAAAGTTATTAGAAGGGGACCCTACTCACGGGGCTTTATTTATAGAAGTTTTTGATGCTAATGCTGATCCAGTACAAGGTGCCTCAGTTCATATTGTCTCCACTTCAACTGACCCTACACTTGATATGGTGGATACCACTGATAATGAAGGTATGTTGCGTTTAGTGGACTTGGGTGCGGGCATGGATGCTTATAGTATTACAGTGAGTAAGTCTGGTTATATTACTGATCAAACTAGATTGTCTTCTGTCACCAACTCAAATCCTACAAAATCACCAGCTTCAGTTGAGGCTCAAGGTGTAAGTGAAATAAGTTTTTCAATTGATAATGTTTCAGATATAGAATTAACAACTGTCAATTCTTATTGTAGTGCTGTGCCAAATGCAGCGGTCAATATGGCAGGAACATATTTAATAGGTACTGAACCAGACGTATTATTGGTGGATACCAATATTACAACAGGAGGGTCGGGAGATTATACTTTTTCTGGTTTGCATTGGGATTCCTATGGGTTTAAAGTAACGGGTTACGACTTGCTTGGCTCAATTCCTGGTTTACCTGTTGGTCTGCTCCCAGGAGTTAGTCAAACTGTACAATTGGTTTTGGGTAGTGATACTGCCAATTCAATTGTAGTCCATGTTTTGGATAATATAACTGAAGGGTCACTGTCAAACGCAACTGTGCGATTATCAGGTGATAGCTTTGATCAGACCAAAGTGACAGGGGTTGGATTTATTAGACAAACAGATTGGTCTGGTGGTAGTGGGCAGTTGGAAATTGGTAACGAAGATAGGTATTGGTCGGATGATGGCAAAGTGGAAGTTAATGATCCAGCAGGGGATATGAAATTGGCTCAGG
Organism: uncultured Gammaproteobacteria bacterium; assembly: GCA_964603435.1. GTDB lineage: Bacteria > Patescibacteriota > Patescibacteriia > Magasanikbacterales > UBA922 > CAZRUM01. The sequence continues at coordinate 34,145 of CAZRUM010000006.1, forward strand.
TTGGGCAGTCGTATGTGGGTAATGGAGAGTTGGAGTCATCAGTATTTGATTTGATTGCAGAAGTAAATTTTGTAAATATTGGTTGGGAACCAATGGCTCAACCAGTTGAAACAGGTGCTAATTCTGTACGTTGGCAAATAGCCACTAGCAATACTAGCACACCAGAGACTTGGGAATATCTAGGTCCAGATGGTACTGCAATTACTTATTATGATGAAGAAAATTTAGAAATTGGTGAGGCTAATGATAATAACAGATATTTGCGTTACAAATTATCTCTAAGTACTGCTAGCTCTACTTATACCCCAACAGTTTCAGATCTTACTTTTAGTTACACCACAGCCTGTTCTCCACCAGGACAAGTTTATTTTGGTGGATTAACAGCTGAAACTGCATATACAGTAGATGTGGTTAGAGATGGTTATCAAAATTATTCTGGTTCTATCGTTGCCAATGGTGATTTGGTTTATACTTTGGAGATGGTATCTAATTAGGTTTTGGGATATAGGTACAGAGGTGAGAAAATATTTAATAGAACGCGAATTTAACGAATTAAACTAATCAAAACTAATTCGTTCAAATTTGTTAGATTAGTTTGATTTGTGTTCTGTTAAACGTTTTAATAAATAAAACGTAGATTACCAGGACGATATCCACGAGTTAATTCTCAAAAATTATGTTAAACAAAAAAACAAACACTAAAAATAGATCCAACGCTGGCTTTACCCTCGTGGAGCTCTTAGTAGCCATGGGAATCATGGTGATGATAGCGATGTCCTCAGCTTGGTTTGTTATTCATGGATTTAGATATAATAGAATTATTTGGGATCAACTAGAAACCCAAAATGATGGTCGACGTGTTTTGCAAGATGTCGTCAATACAGTACGTAAAGCCGAAGAATCAAGTTTGGGTGGTTATCCATTGGTGGTAGCGAGTGACTATGAATTAACTTTTTATGCTAATATTGATGATGATAGTTTGCGCGAAAGAGTTCATTTTTGGCTTGATGATACAACTATAAAAAAAGGAACTATAAAACCAAGTGGAAATCCTCTTAGTTTTTCTGGGACAGAAGATGTGGTGGAGATTGCTCATCATGTGGTAAATATTGCTGAGGGTAATCCATTATTTTTATATTATGATGAAAATTATTCTGGGACAGAGGCTGCCCTGGTACAACCAGTCGAGATTGTTGATGTGAGGACACTGAGAGTTCAGTTGGAATTGGAAGAAAATCCTGATGAGACTCCTGTGCCATTGCATGTGGAGAGTCTGGTGCAAATTAGGAATTTAAAAGAGAATTAATTACATTCCAATTACGAATCTATTCGAATTTTCGAAATTCGAAAATTCGTACCACGAAGTGGTTTTCGTAATTAGAATGTAAGATTTATTTTCTGACATCATAACCCTAACCCAATAATATGTTAAAAAAAATATTCAAACAATTTAAAAATAACAAAATTGTCAAAGATAAACGTGGTAGTCTACTTATGTTTGTGATGATTTTTGGGTCAGTGGCTTTTACGATTATAATTTCGGGTGTGGCTGGTTATGCAATTTTTGAAAACAAAGCCTCCAATCGCAAATATGAACGTGATATGGCTTTTCATGTTGCCGAAGCTGGAATAAATTATTATCGTTGGCATTTGGCGCATGATAATGATGATTATTATGACGGCACAGGAGTAGAATCAGATTCTTACCTTCATGAGTATCGTGATAAAGATAATAATTTGATTGGTTATTTTTCTCTAGAAATTGATGAACCTCTCGCAGGTAGCTCTGTGGCAATAGTTCGTTCGACTGGCTACACTGTAAATCAACCAAATTCAACCAGAACAATCCAAGTGCGAGTGGGTTTTCCAGCTTTGACAGACTATACTATGCTTTCCAATGCGGGGATGAATTTTAGTTTTACGACTGTGGTTCATGGGGCAGTGCACTCCAATGGTGAGATTCGTTTTGATGGTACGACTGATTCGTGGGTAGATAGCCATGTTAGGGTTTATGGTGGTGGTAGTCCAAAGAGTTTTTGGCGTTATCCTGTAGCTCAAGTTGATTTTTATTCTGTGACTTCTGATTTATCAAATATTAGTGATGCTGCTGATGAGTCAGGAATGCATTTTACTTCTTCAGGACAAGAAGGCTGGCATGCTGTTTTTAATGGAGATAATTTTGATCTTTATCGCGTGACTAGTCGAGATTGTTATTATGGAGATGGGAGTTGGCGTCATCGTCGCCACAATTGGTATTGGCGGGGTGATATTTATTGTTATGATGTTGGCAATGAAACTTTTGTACAAAATTATGACATACCAGAAAATGGTGCAATATTTTTTGAAGACGACCTTTGGGTAGAGGGTGTAGTGGACGGCAGAGTTGGAATAGGTGTTGGTAGTTTTCCCGTGCAAGAGCCTTATAAAAAAATATATATAAGTGGAGACCTCACCTATGCTGAGCAGTCTAGTGATGATGTCACGGGTCTTATGTCACAGGGTGAAATCATTGTGCCCTATGAAGTACCAGATGACATGACAATCCAGGCAGCATTGTTATCCCAGTTTGAATCAATAAATAGACCTTATTATATAGATGATATAAAAAGTTCATTATCTATATTTGGTTCACAGATTTCTTATGATGGTGGAGGTTGGAAATGGGTGAGTGGTTATGGACATGTTGTTTCTGGTTTTGTAGATACAATTCATAATTATGATGGAAATTTACGTTATTTTCCACCACCGGGTTTTCCAGTGGGGACGACATATGAATTGATTTCGTGGGAGGAACTTTAAGTTGTGTATAAAGATTGGTAAGTTAAGCCAAATCTTGTTATAATGTTTATGCAAAGTTAAAAGATTTTTCTTATGGGAAAAGTACAAAAAGTCCGCAAAGGAGTAATCACGGTCGCGGGTTTAGGTACCCGTTTTTTGCCTGCTACAAAAGCAATGCCAAAAGAAATGTTGCCAGTTTTGGATAAACCGGTTGTACAATATATTGTAGAAGAAATGGCCGCTAGTGGAATTACTGAAATTATTTTTGTGACTAGTTCTCAGAAGCGTGCGATAGAAGATCACTTTGATAGAAATCATGAGCTAGAAGAAATTTTAAGAAAAAACGACAAACTTCACCACATTCAAGATTTGATTAATCTTTCCAAAAAAGTGAAGTTTTTTTATACCCGACAACCAGAACCATTGGGGAATGG